>JBOGRA010000091.1:0-6529 GCA_050749325.1 Nitrosotalea sp.
CTTATTCTGTCTTCGAGATTATCTTTTGCCATGTTATCATGGCATGACAGATCCTGTTAGAGTGTGACACTAACCCTGCTAACAAAAGGTGACACGATCCCTGCTACTCTACAACTACGAGTACGTCAAATTCGTCAAACCAGTCAAGATGATGAAATTGGGCCAGCAGCTTGGTTCCTAACTACTGATTCTACACTTTCTAGAGCAGAAATAGAATATTTTGAAGATGATCAAATTACATCAAGCGTTACAGCAGATACTTGGTTTCAAATCATGTCAAATTTGATTTCTCCATCGGGGAATATTAAGGAGGTAAGCATCGCTTTTACAAAACTTCTAAGTTCGCATTTTAATTCTCATAAGCGAAATTTAGAAGATTATTTGAATTTTGTAGATATATTGACAGAGGATGCAGATTACACCCTTAATCAATTAAAGAAAATTGTAGGAAATGAATACATCACTCAAAAACTAATAATAAGGAAGAAAAAAATTGAAGCTGGTGAAAAACCTACAGATAATGAATTAAAAAGCATTATTGCAGACATTCAAAAAGTAGCTAAAGATGAATTTAATAAAAAAGTTGAAGAATTGAAATCATCTCAAAATAAGCAATTTGAGGAATTGAAAGCAACTCAAAATAAAAAAGTTGAAGAATTAACATCATCACATAAAAAACAGTTAGAGGAAATGAACAACAAATTTGAAATGATTACGAAGAAAACAAAAAAGGAAAAGAAGAAAATAATATTGTTAAGCGCAATAATTTTATCTATTTTAGTTAGTATAGTATTAGATTTATCACTTTTTAAAGAAAGTTTTGCAAACGATCCTTCAAAATACCTTGCTCCTGTTGGAATGAATTTAGCATTAATCTTTGGAGTACCTGTACTCATAGAAATGTTCTATAAATCCGAATGAGTTACTACGTGGCAACAGAACGACATTTTATTATGTTATAAAATAAAAAATTAGGAAAAGGAGTTTCGTAGCTACTCCAATTAGCTTACTGCACATTTCATGTCAAAAATTTTTCACAAAAATTCCGGGTTTCCGTTATTGCCTGTGACCAAGAGGACCCACAGGCCAGCCTACCATCATGGTACTAAAATAGACAAACTCTGATTACCTGTCACCGTGGAAATCTAGTATTTCAAGGTGTCTTACTTTCATGTTTTGGCGTCAGATTGCTGTCATCTGAGAAAGTCTTTGCCTGAACTTCCTGATCTTCTGTAAATGTTTTCAATCTAGTAATATCTGGCTTGAAAAACAAGTCGATAGACCAATCAGTTAGCACTCTTAGTTTCTTTTCAAAAGTAGGAAGATGACTGAGATAGTAAGCTCTCCAAATCATCCATGCAAGCATGCCGTGGGTCTTTCTACCAAATAATATTCCAACCCCCTCTCTTTTTCCTATTTGGGCCATTATTCCTCTTGACTTGTAATTGAAACTAACTTTGCTTCCGCCTCTCATGTCTGATATCAGATTGTTTGCCACGACTTTTGCCTGCTCTACAGCGTTTTGGGCAGTGGGAGGATATGGTCTTCCAGTATCTGGGTTGGTAATTGACGAACAGTCTCCAAGTGCGTATACTCCGTCAAAGCCTTTGACCTCAAGATATCCATCAACTATGACTCGCCCACCTCTGTCATGCTCGCATTGCAATTCTTTGACAATCTTTTCTGGGATTACGCCGCCTGTCCATACTAGTGTATGAGTTTCTATGACGGTACCATCCTTTAGTTTTACAGAGGATGTGGTTGCAGAACTTACTGGACTTTTCAGGATTATTTCTATTCCAGATTCTTTCATCTTTTGTGCAGCAAATTCTGAAAGGTCTTCACTTACTTCTGGCATTATTTTGTCCATGGCGTCTACAAGAACGACTCTGATATCTTGTATGCCAATATCGTGGTAAAATTCTTTTACGGCATATCTTACTAGTGAATTCAATTCTCCTATTGTCTCTACGCCTGCAAATCCAGCCCCTACAACAACAAATGTCATCAGGCTCTTTCTTAGGTTCTCATCTTGGGCAATACTTGCCTGCTCTAGCATGTCAATGATGTGATTTCGAAGAACTATCGCATCGCCAAGACTCTTCATAGTATAGGCGCATTTTTTGACATCTTCCATGCCAAAGAAATTAGTCTCACCACCAAGTGATATGACCAGATAGTCATAATCCAATGTATTGTCATGCCAATTTGCCGGATCATTTTTGCTGCCTATTGCACTTGCTATGGTAACCTGTTTTTTTTGAAAATCAATAGATTTTACAGATGCCTCGTAAAACCGGGCTCTCTTACAAAATGCCCTTACCGGCGTTACTATGTGCCTGGTTTCTATCATGCCTGACGCCACCTCAGGTAACATGGGAGTGAAGAGAAAAAAGTTGTCCTTGCTTGCAATGTTGATATCTACAGTAAAATCATTTTCAAACTTGTTTTCCAATCTTCTTAAAACCTCGATTCCTGCAAATCCTCCGCCTAGGACAAGTATTCTTTTCCGGTCGTTTACCTGAATGCTACTAATTTTTTTCATACGTGAAATATTCAGGTTCTAGCATATAATAGCATGCGAAAGCCTCTAGTGCAATTGATTGCTGTGCCTTAAATAGAAAGACAATTAACCAATGGTATGCAAGCCGCAAGAATTGTCAAAGTAAAAGAACCCTTGGAAGTACAGACACTTGAGACTCCAAAGCCAAAAGGCTCGCAAGTCTTGGTTAAAGTTCAATCGGCTGGAGTATGTCATAGCGACATACATTTGTGGGACGGTGGCTATGAGGGTCTGGCAGGACAATTCATGAAGACAACTGACAGGGGCGTGCGATATCCACTCACTCCAGGTCACGAGGTGGCAGGAATAGTTGACAGTATGGGTGAAGAGGTAGAGGGATTTACTAAAGATGAAAAGGTTCTTGTTTTTCCATGGATAGGCGAAGGTCTCTGCCCTGCCTGCAGAGTAGGAGACGAGAATCTTTGTGACAAGCCAAGATCTTTAGGAGTATATCATGATGGCGGTTATGCTGAATATTTGCTTGTTCCAAATTACAAATATCTTGTAAAACTAGGTGACATGGAAACTGATACTAGTTCAACGTTATCATGTGCCGCACTCACGGCATATGGCGCAGTAAAAAACACGCACCTAAAACCTGATGATAATGTTGTCATTGTAGGAACAGGTGGTCTTGGCTTGATGGCAATTCAGCTTGCAAAAGCAGTAACAGGTGCAAGAATAATCGCAATGGACCTTGATGATAATAAATTAAAAGTCGCAAAACAAAATGGCGCAGATTTTACTGTAAATTCCAAAAATCAAGACGTGGTAAAATCCATAATGGAATTAACAAACAACCTCGGGGCTGATGCTGTCATAGATTTTGTCAATGCCAGCAAAACGGTCGAGACAGATATGCAGATACTTCGAAGAAGGGCAAGAGTTGTACTTGTAGGACTCTTTGGGGGCCAACTGCAATTAAACCTAGTTACAATGCCAACAAGAGCGTACAAAATAATTGGCTCCTATACGGGCTCGTTGACTGATATGATTGAATTGGTATCACTTGCCAGAAGAGGAATAATCAAACCAGTGGTTTCAAACAGATTCAAGCTAAGTGAGGCCACAACTGCACTGACAATGCTAAAAGAAGGAAAAATTACTGGCAGAGCAATAATACAACCCTAATCTCATTTGATATCAAATGGATTATTTAGAACTCGTTATTGTTGGCATTCTTACATGCATACTTGCCATCTCTTTGTGGCAATTTTCAACAGTAAAAAAAGAGATGCGCATTCAAGCTGAACAGCAAACCTATGCAAGGATAATTGAGGCAAGACTTAACCTTGAAAAAACTGAGACTTTTACGAAAATGGCAAAAGAAAGTCCTGTTTTTGCTGAACGTTTTTCCACAGTGGATAGTCCTGACGAGTATTATACGACAGTAGCATTTCTTGACTTGTTCGAATTTCTATATTTTATGAACAAAACAAAGACAATAGAGTCAGGGCTTTGGTCCAGATGGCAAGAACTAACAAAAACAATCATGACCATACCAAAATTTAAAAAAGTCTGGGAAAAAACAAAACAAGCACACATGAAGGACTTTGCTGATTTCATTGATTCTTTGTGATTGTCATAGAGACAACTGATTTCGTTTCCAGCCGCCTCCAATCATAAATCAAGCATTATTTTCCGAAAAATCTATTTAACTGCTCATGTTTACAGTATCGTGAACACTGCTCCTTTTTGGAGAAGAAAAGTTTGCTCAGATTGCAAAAGAACGAAATGTCAGAAGGGCTGTAACTGCGATTGTCACTGGGAACGTAAATGATTTCATTTTTGCACCCTATACTTTCATGATCTTGTTAAAACCACTCATATGCAGATCTATGTGATGGCATCTTGGCAGCATTAAGATGTGGATTCACGTGCGTTGCAGAACTGATCTGGTCCTACTAGAATAGCGTCTCAGTTTTTCATATTTTTTGTCTCTTAAACAGATACTGCAAGTTATTGTTTTGACACTTGCACATCTTTCAGTGTTAGTTTTTTTACAAATAAAAAAAGTTTTGACAAAAGTCTATCTTTTTTGAAAGCTTTGAAGCTAAATTGTTTCATAAGAAAAATTTAGTAACTGATTCACAAGTTTTACTTACTATGGTGGCTGTAGGATAACGTATGAAATTTCTTTTTGTGACAAATGAAGCTCTTTCACTGGATTGTGCATATAGGATAAAAGAAGAAGGGCATGATGTAAAATTCAGCATACATAGTAAGGATGAAAAGGATGTAGGAGATGGTTTTGTAGAAAAAGTAGATCAGTGGGAGGAACATGTTGGATGGTCTGACGTCATAGTCTTTGATGATATAGGTTTTGGAAAAATCGCTGAAAAGTTGCGCTCTGAAGGTAAAAAAGTAATTGGAGGAAGTACATATACTGACAGACTTGAAAATGATAGGGAATTTGGGCAAAAAGAGCTTAAAGATAGCGGCGTAACAATACTTCCAAGCTGGAACTTTACAAACTTTGATGAAGCAATAGACTTTGTTTCAAAAAATCCCGATAGATATGTAATCAAACCTAGTGGGGCGGCACAAAATGAAAAAGAGCTGTTGATAGTAGGAAAAGAAGCAGATGGAAACGACATCATTCAGATTCTGGCCCACTACAAAAAGAATTGGTCCAATAAGATACGTATTTTTCAACTGCAAAAATTTGCCTCTGGTATAGAAGTTGGTATAGGCGCTTTCTTCAATGGTAAAGACTTTGTCATCCCAATAAATGTGAATTTCGAACATAAACGACTCTTTCCAGGTGACATTGGACCCAGCACAGGAGAGATGGGCACTCTGATGTTCTGGAGTCAAAAAAATAAACTATTTGAGCTAACACTTGAAAAGATGAAATCAAGACTTGCCCAATCAGGTTATGTCGGGTACATTGATATCAACTGTATCGCAAATAATAGGGGAGTTTATCCACTAGAGTTCACCTCACGATTTGGATATCCTACCTTGTCTATACAGATGGAAGGTGTAACTAGTTCTTGGGGAGAGTTTTTTTACAAAATTGCTTCTGGCGAACAAATTGAACTAAAAACCAAAAAGGGTTTTCAGATAGGCATTGTTATAGCTGTGCCTCCTTTTCCATTCAGCGATGAGCGAACATTTAGAAAATATTCTGAAGAGGCGACAATTTTATTCAAAAAAGACAATAAAGAGGGAATACATTTAGGGGAGGTAAAACGATCAAACGGTGATTGGCATGTTGCGGGTAAATCAGGATATGTTTTGGTGATAACTGGTTCAGGAACCAGCGTGGACGATGCAGGAAAACAGGCATATGGCAGGGTAGAAAACATAATTATTCCAAACATGTTCTATCGTACTGATATAGGACACAAATGGGCGCTTGAAAGTGACATTCTTTTGTCAGGTGGTTATCTTTATTAGAGTTTCACGGGACATCTTTTATGACTAGAAATTAATTTGTTAATTTAAGAAATAACTTTTTATCAAAATTATCTCTCCGTTGTAATCCTCTTTTGAGGTAAAGCACAGTTAAAACATTTGACGGTAGGATATCATGACTATAATTAAATACAATTGAAACCTCAAAAGAATCTGGAATAAAAAAATGACGATTCAAGTTCACGGATATGCAGCGCAGCAAGCAAAAGCATCCCTTGGCCCGTACTCTTTTGAGAGACGTGAGCCTGGCGATTATGATGTTGCGATTGATATTGGATACTGCGGAATCTGCCACACCGACATACACCAAGTAGGCAATGAGTGGGGAGGATCAAAATTCCCTATGGTTCCAGGACACGAGATTACAGGCATTGTCTCGCAAGTTGGACCAAAAGTAACCAGATACAAGACAGGTGATAGGGTGGGGGTCGGATGTTTTGTCAATTCTTGCCGCAAGTGCGATCCTTGTCGTAAAAATCTTGAACAGTATTGTACGGAGGGAATGACTACAACTTACAATGGGACTGAAAGAGATGGTACCTCCAC
>JBOGRA010000092.1:0-6479 GCA_050749325.1 Nitrosotalea sp.
GTCTTGATCTGCTGGAGGATTTCATCTCGTGGGTCATCACAACATGCAACGAGTGTGGTGATCAAAACAAGCTGCATGAAATCATGGAGGTGTTTATTAACCGTTAAACTTCAGGATTAAGTTAGGTTAAGGTTTAAAAAGTCTTTTTGGGTGTTTGTCATAATGCCACAAGTTTTGCATCCGATAGAGCAAAAGATCCTAAAATCTTTACTTGAAAAGCAAAACTTGACACCCGAAGAGTTATCCGAAAAGACACAGCTGTCAATAGACCAGGTAAGGCGTGGCATAGAGTGGCTCAAGTTCAAAGACCTGGTTCAAGTCAATGAATCTGAAAAAAGTTTTGTTACACTTGGAAAAAGGGGAAACGAGTCATTGCAGAAAGGATTACCAGAACGACAACTTGTTAATTATCTAAAATTACTATCTGCCTCCTCATGTGAAATTGGTGAGGTAAAAGATCAACTAAAAAATGAATTTAGTCCAGCCATCGCAAACGCAAAGAAAAATGGCTGGATAGAAATACATGAAAACAGAATTTTGCTCAGAGGGTATCATGATACCACTTCAGAAGAAAGAATAATAAAATTAATTGCATCAAAAAATCCTATCGCTATATCATTAGATGAGATAGAAGACAAGACTGCACTTGACTTGCTCAAAAAAAGACCAGAGTTTCTCAACTTTACTTCTACCAAATATACAACAGTAACTGTAACCGAAAAAGGAATAGAAACAGCCAAGAATACAAGTCAGGTAACAGACGAGTCTACAGGACGAGCTATTGATGTGGAGGCCCCTGCCCCTACAGTCTTTGCTGCACGAAGTCATCCATTGGCAGATGTAATAGATGAGGTTCGGGAGATATTTGTCAGTCTAGGATTCACCGAGCTGGTTGGTAACTGCGTACAGTCAAGTTTTTGGAATTTTGATGCATTGTTTATTCCGCAGGATCATCCTGCAAGGGAGATGCAAGACACATTCTACCTAAAAGATATCAATGCAAAGTTAGTTGCAACACCAAAACAAATCAAGCAAGTAGGTGCAGCTCACAAGGGCGGATGGCACTATGACTGGCGCTTGGATGTTGCAAAAAGAATGGTCCTGAGAACCCACACTACATGTGTTACAATAAAGGCACTGGCAGACCAAGAATACGATGAGGCAAGATTATTCTCAATAGGGAGAGTATTTCGCAATGAAAAGGTCAGCTACAAGCATCTTGTAGAATTTAATCAGGTGGAAGGAGTAGTTGTTGGAAAAAATGTAACACTACGAGACTTGATGGGATTACAAATGGAGTTTTATCGCAAAATGGGAATCAAAAAAGCCAAGTTTTGGCCAACATTTTTTCCATATACAGAACCCTCTCTTCAATCAATGATATATAATGAAAGACTTGGCAAATGGGTGGAATTATTTGGTATGGGTATATTCAGGCCCGAGGTTACAAAACCACTTGGCATAAAAAATCCAGTTCTTGCATGGGGAGGGGGAATTGAAAGAATAGCAATGCTAAGATATGGTCTTGATGATGTTCGTGAACTCTATGACAACAAATTGGGATGGTTGAGGAGCGTACCAAAATGCCAGTAGTTACATTGTACTTTAACAGGATAGCAAAACTGCTAGGACGCAAGGTCTCAAGGGAAAAAATCATTTCCACATTGCCGTTTCTGGGTCTTGATATTGAAGAAGAGACATCAGACCACATCAATGTTGAATACAGTCCTAACAGGCCAGACTTTTCCACAGACTATGGTATAGTCACAAGCTTGCAAGGCCTTCTTGGCATGAAGCTTGGAGCACCGCAACTTAGGGTCAAAAAAGGAACTCCTGTGATAAAAACAGATGCATCAGTTGCCAAGGTTAGACCTTACATCGTTGCAATAGAGGCACTAGATGGAAAGATGGATGATGAAACAATAAGGCAGATAATCACAATGCAAGAGGACCTGCATAACGGTATTGGGAGGAAAAGAAAGAAGGTCTCTATTGGCATTCATGACTTGAACAAAATAAAATTCCCGCTTGTATACACTACTGTAGAAAGAACTCACAGATTCATTCCACTACACTCTCAAAGTAACATGACTGTATCTGAAATACTTGACAAGACAGAGACTGGTTTGACATACAAGCACTTACTGGAAGAAAGCAAGAAAGTGCCTGTTATTGTGGATTCTGCAGAAAACACAATATCATTTCCACCAATAATTAATTCAAAGCTGACCGAAGTTACTACGGCAAGTAGAAATCTCTTGATTGAAGTAACTGCCACTGACAAAAATGCTGCCGAAGATGCACTTGCTGTAGTGGCGTATACCGTGCAGAACGCTGGATTCAAACTATCTTCTATCCGTATATTGGGGCCACGCAATTCCACTCCGCTGCTGACATCTAGGAAGATGTTACTTGATCCAGCCCTTGTAAAAAGTACACTTGGACTTGATGTGTCTCAATCTATCATAGTAAAGTCGCTTCGAAAAAGTAGGCTTGATGCTGCAGTAAAGGGTAAGCAAATCCTCTGTCTGGTTCCACGATATAGGGCTGATATCTTTGGACCGATTGATCTTGTAGAAGAAGTTGCACTAGGATATGGAATTCAAAATCTTGAGCCTACAATACCGCAAGCCAGGTCTGCCGGTCAAAAAAATAAAATCACTATATCATTAGAAGCCGCAAGGTCCACGATGATAGGTCTTGGTTATTCTGAAGTGATGAGCTTTGGGCTGGCTGGAAAACATACTCTGTATGATCTGGCAAAAAGAGACTCGTCTGGTATGATATCGGTATCTGACTCTAAGAGCCAAGAACACCAAATACTGCGTGACGCGCTACTTCCAGGGCTGATTGATGTCCTGTCAAGAAACATACACGAGACATATCCTCAGAAAATTTTTGAGATGGGAACTGCATTTTACAGGGACGGTCTGGTCGATGAAGAGATTCATCTGGCATGTGCAAGTGCACACAACGATGTAAGCTATACTGAGATAAAATCAATCCTGCAATCCTTTTTAAAATCAGGGTTTGGTATAACGACTACCACAAAAATTTCAAACGATCCGTTATTTGTTCAAGGAAGAACTGCAGACATTTTTGTTGATGGTAAAAAGGTTGGAATTGTCGGGGAGCTAGCGCCTGATGTGCTGGATAATTTCAAGCTTAGAATGCCAGTATCTGGCTTTGAGCTAAATCTTACTGGCCTGATTTTTTAGCGATTTTGTTACTTTTATGAAGCATTGAATTAAACTTACCAGATTTGGATGGTGTTTGAACTTTTAGTTCAAATCCTTTAATGGGTCCTAAACTTAACCAAAATAGTAACTGAGTCCTACAGGACTCACCTGTATAAAACTGGATTATTTCATTCCTACAATCTTGAAAATCTCAATCTGTCTCGGCTTTTCCTCGGTCTAGTTCTAAGTATGGTATTGCAGCACGGACATCTAATATCATATGTAAATAAGAATATCGTACAAAACGAACATCGCTTTTGACCTATTACATATCTTAAACCATTTGGAGCTGCCTTAGCTTTAAACCTAACACAAAGCCCTTTGCACAGGTAACTCATCCCAAAATTCCACCCACTTCTAAAAACATCCTCGAGAGGTATTCAGCCACGGAATTGATTTGTTTTGGCTCATTAGACGTTTCACTTAATCCTGCTCCACCTTTTTGGTAAAGAATAAGACGGCGCCGCATTCTTGACACAAAATATTGTCTTCTTCTCTTTTGATTTTGATAGATCCACACTTTATGCAGATTAGAATATCTCTACTGATTGTATCCTTCCACTCATTATAATCATATCCCGTAGCTTTCATACGCCATTATTACAATAACCTCACGAAGATATATCAAACAAGTATACAGTGTAATCATGTTTTTAATTAAATAGCAAATCACATCTATTGTAGTGATGTTTAAACTAGTTTGCATCGATTTAGGATTTGACTGCGATTTCACCATAGAAGGAAATGACATTCAAACTGTATTAGAAAAATTTGCTAAGCATATGAAAGAAGAACATGGAATTAGAAATTACAAAGCCATTATGGCGGTAATGGATAATTTACAACAACTTAGAGATGCCTAGCGAAAACTAGTGATCTCGCTAACTTTTATTCATCTCCTAGTCGCGGAAACTCAATGTTATTCCATTATCTGTTATAGAAGATTGACATGGCTTATCTAGTACTGACTGAACCAACGTCTCAAAAAAAGTCTTCAGGTACACTGAGCCTTTTTTCCCGAAATCGTGCCTTATGCTAAAGGTGTGGTTGTTTTTATTTTTTATATAATCATATTTGCCAAAACCATTGAAATAACAAAACATCCTTATGAAACTGACAACATTTTCAAGATTTACCTCTTTCCACTTGAACATGATAAATTCCCTTGGCCTTTTTTGAGCAATTTCTGTTGCAAGGTTGATAAGGTCTTTTTCGCCGATTAGATTTATCATCATTTTGTATGTCTCTCGTGTTAATGTAATGTGGCCAAATTTGTCCATGTATCGCTTCCATTCCAAATAATCGCCAAGTATGTGGTTTGCAAGAGTGTTGACACTTATTCTGCTTTCTTCCGCTTCGTCCCTCAGAGCTCGATTATAAGAGTCGTCAATCCTAAAAGTCACAACGGACGTTTTCTTACTTGCTGTCTTTGGCCCTTGTGAATCCCCATCTTGATTTTTATCCACTATAAATGGGAAGTTCAGTCATGAAATTAAAAGGTTTTACTGATTTCATACCCATAAATCCTAATATAATTCAAAATCCAAAACGTTACTCACAATAATTAGTTCGTAGGTATAGTTAACTGAACACCTTTGAAAATCAGTATAAAAAGAATCCCCTATTCCAGGTTTGATATTGTGAGAGAAATTAGAAAAAAAATTTTTGAAGAATTGGGAATAGATAAAGATTCAATATTTGATTCAGACGATAAATCATCTGATCAAATCCTTATAATGTTAGGCGATATTCCTATTGGAACCGCACGATTGCAATATGATGAAAAATTTGCACGACTTGAGAGGATGGGAATTTTAAAAGAGTATAGGAAGAATGGGTATGGCAAGCTTGCATTGGAGAAAATAATTCTTTATTGTAAATCGAGAAAGATGAAAAGAATCACGCTTCATTCCATTTACGATGTTAAAGGCTTCTATCAAAAATCCGGGTTCCAAGAGACAGGTTCCATGTTTTCAAGAGTCGGTATTACCCATGTAACAATGTACTTGGATCTTATTTTAAAACCATAAAGGCCAGCCTGAAATTCCATTACTAGTTTTGAGTCATTAGAACTTCTGAGAGTATCGTAGCAAAAAAAAGAAGAGGGTGCTTTTGGCACCTTGTGGTCTATGGGATAGATCTGCTGTACAACTTGCCCTCTAGGGCCATTTTGTACATCTCTGCAACATACGGGTTCTCTCCTGGTGTTTCTGCGCCAAGTTCGACCGCTCGTGCATAAACTCTTACTACATAGGCAAGTGCGCCCATGAATGCTACGACGACACCCATGTTGAACATCCAGTGGTTTGGAACCGCAAAGATCTCTTCTACGTACCAAAAGTGCCACAGCTCATTTACGCCGATTGTGAACATGGTTGCTAGGTAACCTAGTATAACCATTTTCAGACCGGTGTTCATTGAGTTGTTTGGACCTCTCAGAATTGGTACCTTTCTGTCATACATGGCTACTGAGGCCCAACCTAATGGTAGAGCGATAAAGTGGCTATATAACCACCAGTGCGCTGGTGTGAAGGCACTATCTCTGATTGATGTTTGGTGTAGAGAGCCGTCTACAAAGTTATCGATCTCCACAGATGCAGCAATAGATCCCATTGCGATGATGATCATGTAGATCTTCTTCAATCGCTGGACTTCGACTTCCTTTGGGATTAAGGCCGGCATTTGTGCCATGTGATAAATTACTTTATTTTTGAATAAGAGGATGGTGATTACACTGTATACGAACCTTTTATCTGATTTCTCAAGCATGTTTTAAATGAAATGGCGGCAAAATCCACAGAAACTTACTCCCTCTTATCACAACAGAATTCCCCTTTAGAATCTGGGGTCGAATTTGCCGCCATTATTCACAATAATGAGAGAATACATAACTTCAAACTTGCAAAGGTAATACTGAAGACAACCAGTTCCCCAAAATCCGTATTTCAAATAAGTTCAGAATGCGGAATCTCTCTGACACAGGCATATAGATCAGTGAAAGAACTTTGCAGTTGTAATTTGCTAAGACCAACCTCATGCTCAATCAATAACGGAAAAAAGTGTTTTTTGTACAAAAGCAAGACAGCCCCAGATAATACCGTGTGTGGAATGGCATGGTACTAGAACTTCAAAAACCACGACCAGTTTGGCAGATAATGTTTTCAACACACCACACAGATGTGGGTTATCTCTATCTAGTATTTGGCATTATATTCTTGTTTATGGGCGGTGTGCTTGCCA
>JBOGRA010000093.1:0-6447 GCA_050749325.1 Nitrosotalea sp.
AAAGCATAACCTATTTGACTTTGTCTTGTTGTCATGTACTATCTTTGTCTCTGGTATGATGTCAGGAGGAACTAGCAAAAGTGCCAGCCTGTCGTCTTCTTCCCACTGTTTGTCAAATTTTTCGTCAGGAATTGCGCCAATCTTGTCAGGTTCTGGAATGTAATGAAAAATGGTCTTTTCCATTTCATCATATCCAATAACCAAAGATGCATGTTGCACAACGTCTTTTATTCCAGGTAAAATAACAATAGGAGGTATTCCCATGTCAATGAATCTCTTGAGTTCTTTTAGCGAAGAATTCAAAATTATGCTTGCAAGCCCATGTCTTTCTGCTAGCTCAACGCCCTCAATTAGTATTGTTCCCTTTACTCTAGGATATCTTTTTGCGATCTCTTTTGCTTCTGACAAGGGAAGGTCCATTCCCCAGTATTTTGACACGGCGCCAATAACAAGAGGCAGACAGATGTTCTCCTCTTGGACTATTGGTACATCAAGTGAGTGACTAGATTCCATGAAAAGAGACCTCGTATGTGTGTTATTAACTCTATTTCATGGATGTAAAACTTTTCAGCAAGCTCTTTCCGTCATTGCTCATCTCAGGATGAAATTGAGTTCCAAAAATATTTTGATTTGCATACTGGAAAATTTCAAACTGACAAGCTCCTGAGCTGGCTATCACGTTAAAGGACGAATCAAGTGTAGCAACCTTGTACGAGTGGCTTTCAAATACTTTGATCCTCCCGCTGCATAAAGGATTGTCTTGCGTTACATTTATTTCATGAATGCCATGACGTGGCTCTGTCATCTTTTTTATTGTGCCCCCCAGCGTGATTGCAAGAATTTCTGCACCATAACATATTCCAAGAAGAGGCTTTTTCTTTGCAAGAGCATATCTTATCAATTTAGAGTTGATAGCATTCATCATGGAGTTGTTTTGTCTTCTTCCAGATAGAACAATTGAAAGTGAGTTTTCAATGTCTGATTCTGTTATCTTATCAAATGAGAGATACCTGTAGTTTATTTTAATTTCTTTGAGGTATTCTATAATGGAATTTGTGTAGACAGAGCCGTTGTCTACAACCAGTAGCAACTATCCTACCCCTATCGATATGTAGTGCAGTTCTGGCACACTATTGACAACTGTGATAGTTCCTAGGTTTATCGTGTTGTTGCCTTGCCAGTAGATTATTCTGTTGCTGTTAGGTTGCACAAAGTTCTTGACAAAGTCTGAGATCAGCTTTTTTGCGTTATCAATATCAGTTGGTTGCACAAATGAAACTTGGCCCTCGTTAAAAGTAAGCGGCAGCTGTATTGTGGTAGGAGTTACTACTGTAAGCTTGTCTCCCTCAAGTATCGACTTGATAGCAGATATTCTTGATGATACGTCAAGTGTTAGCGTGGCAGTAACATTGGATGAGGTAACACCGCTAAGCTTTGCCAGATATGCCGCAAATGCCTCTTGCGGAGTATTTCCCAATCCTACAAAGTACTCACCATCAAATGCGGCCCCAACACACGCAATTGTTGCAATTTGGGACACAACCCCACCAGAGCCTGCAGTATATACAGGAATAAAGTATACATCATGGTTTCCAATCCTGTACAAAATATTATCACCTAGCCTAGGGCTTTGAAGCAATGTTCTAAGCTGCCTGAAATCCGAGTCCTTGTCAAGTGCCTCCGCCACAGAGGTTGGTCCAAGAAGTTTTGTCGATGAATTAAGGGGCACTTGGTAAAATTGCATCTTTCCAAGGTTTGGTACATCATTCTGAACTACCATGTATCCTGCCAAGTTTCTGCCTGCAGACCCTTGAAGTTCTAACGAGAGCAGACCAAGATAAGTTGGCTTGTCAAATCCCGTCGGTTTTGCCTCTACATAATAAGTTGAAACACCATCTGGTACCTCGTAAAAGTTGTTTGCCTGGATAAATGTCGATGTGTCTGTGACGTGATAGATATTAAACATGTTCACTTTCCAATTGAAGAGCTCCTCTGGATACCTAAGTTGCTTGTTGAGCCATGGTGGTGTATCTATGAATTTGTCCTTGTATTGACTGTAAAACATGTTTGTAAAGAAATCATTTCCAGTCTTTATCAGAGTAACATTTCCATTGTAGGTGTCAATCAGCGCATAGCCAACTAGTCTTATATACGGATTACTAACAGACCACGGTACATTTTTTGTGTCAAATCCTACTATCAATGGCATGAGCCAGTATGTTTTGTTTCCGTTAGCAACAGGGAGCGTGCCCACTTGTGTTCCAAATAGATCATACTGGAAATACGGATACAACAGTTGCATTCTGTCATGTATGTCTCTGTATCGCATAATGTGAATTGGTTGCGTTGGATATGACAAGAAGAAGTTTGGCTCAAAGAGCTGGCTTGCCGGTGGGCTTACATCAAGTCCACCTTTTCCATTATAAGATGCATTGTTTAGTTCAGCCGTTGCGGTTCTTCCCACAGGATATGCAGACCAAGTCTCGCTAAACAGACCTCCTTCCCCATAGTAGATTACTCTTTGCTTGAAGAATTGGCTGCTGTCAACTATGGTTCCATTGTGAGCATCAAGTGTGAGAAATCCGTTGTCTACATGGGTGTAGACAAAGTGTTGATTGTACCACACATTTTCTGCGCTAACCGATGACGGCAGTATAGGCTTCATTGATGCGGTCCAGTATAATGTATCATTGAATCTTAGTATATCATTGCCTTCAAAGTCAACATATGGTATCAGTCCTATTTCCGGCTTTAGCTTTGCAAATGCCGCATCCCAGTCCCATACCCTAACCTTGCTTAACACATCATTATTGGCAGCAACATAGCTTGCTATCTGTTCTGGAGGAACTGGTGAGAGTTTTACAGTGTTAGGCGTGATAGATATTTGATCTAGTTGAGCCAGGTACCTGTTCACTCCAATCTGTTGTGCCTTGTATGGCCCAAGATACTCTATCTTTCTTGCGTCAGCTATGCTGTTGTTAACAACCATTATCGAGCCCACTATTATTGCTATTATGACCAAGGTCAGTATGCGGATGTAGATGTCGCGTTTTGACGGATGCGTGATTACCCTGGACTTGAACTTGTCAATGAAATAAAATGCAACAAGCGCAAAGCCTGCGACAAAGGTTCCGGCAATCTGGTATTTTGTGTTATAGTCTATCGAGTCTGTGAAGAACATGTTGATTGCAGCCCAAATTACTCCTACTCCAATTATTCCCTCAACGGTTGATACATAATTAAGAAACTTTGGCTTGCCTTTTGATGCATCCTGAAGATAGCTTGTGATTATTCTTACAATATTATGAAGCCCGACGTATAGCACAAGTCGCAGGCCAACAACAGCTAACAGCGAGGGCACAAGTACTGTCAGCGCCGGAATCATTGGCACTACATTGTTTACTGCATAGTTAGGGTCCAATGCTGGCGTGTTAAAGGGAAGAGAAAAGATGTTCCAGACGCTTTGTATTCCCAGATCATTTCCTTGTAGAAGATAAATCAAGGCAAAGCCAAAAATGAGATTTGTAAAGAATGCCCCAAAGAGCAGGACCTTTGTTATCTGCCAAATGATAAAGTTTGGAATGCTCAGTTTGTATTCCTTAAAACTAGGAATATTTTCTGCTCCATAATTTCCCCTTTTAACAAATGTAAGGACAACATTAAGAGAGTACCAAGAGATTGAAGATCGATTCCTGATATTTACTCTAATCAGTGCTATTGATGATAGGACAAGTGCAGATACAAGTGAGAAATACAAAGGTTTTGTAAAAAGCGTACCAAATTCCTGAAAATTCATGTACAAAACGACAGCTTGGTTGCTTCCCATCACAAAAATTACAATTGCAATTATGGCTACAATTCCCAGCCGGATGTACTTGCTGGCATCACGCGGAGGTGGATTGGATTGAGTCGACGAACTATACAAAATTATGCTACCTTCCCAAATGTCAAATTAATGTCTACCTACCTCCGGTCCTTGGTAACTATTAATAAGTCAAGTCGCAGTTTTCTCAGACAATACTAGCTAATCCCTTGCATATCATATACACAGCAGCATATTTTGGCACAGATGTTCTCTCATTTGTATATGGACCGTATTTCTTGTTCTTCAGCTTTATCAAGACAGGACAGTTGGCAATAATGTCCACCTCCTCCTCTCCAAGCAAGCATGCATCCGAAAATGGATCAAAGTCATCAAGATTTTTGCACTGGATTTTTGACAGGCCACTCTTGCTGTTTACCGAACCTTCAAGCCTGAAAATTCTGTGTATATCCATAGTTACCTTTGGGTCCACTTTTACTCCCATTGTTTGGCGTATCTCGTCAAGTTTTGTTTGGAAGGCAAGATACCCATCTGAAATCACCTGTCTTGTGACTTTGGGCACCTTTGTTTTTGATCCAAACAAGCTAGTTGCCACTCTTCCTTTCCATCCGGTATCACCCATCTCAGGAAGTGTTGACTTGGAATTGTTCTGTTTTCTTACTCCAAAGGTTTCTGGCATGGCACCGTTGAACATGATATAGTCCACAAGGTCTGCTCTTTCTTGCGAGCCCAACATTTCATAGTTATTGTTTATGACTCTGATATGAAATCCCTCGTTTCCTGAAAAATATACCTCAATTTCCTCATTTTTTATGCCAAGATCTTGGCCAAGTATTTGCACCAGTTTTTTAACTTCCTTTTTAGATTCATCGATACAGTTCTTGCAGGCAACTGAGGAAATCTCAAACTTGGTAGACCCGCACTGGGTGCAGGCTGGTTGTTTTCCTAGTGTAATACCATGACATGAGCTGCACTTGAAAACAGAGTGATCATTTCGGCATGATAACGCCAAGTCCTTTGCATCTATATCAAAGATTAGATCAGCACCCTTCCAGTCCTTTTCTGACATTGGCAAGTTCGGAAAAGAATAGTACGCATTTGAGCAATAGACATCTGACGGGGCCTCCTTCATCAGCAGAAGATGTAGCTCCTTGTTGTCCTTTATTGCAATGTGCCGTATCATTCCACCGTTTATTTTTTGATAACCAAATTCCCTTTGAGTGGGCTTTGGAGGAACATTGGCCAGATCAAAGTGGTTAAAATAATATTCCTTGATTGCATTCTCTACAAGTGTAACATCTTTTTCAAGCATTATCTCTTCCTCTTTTTGCCAAATTGAGTTGGATTTATTATTCCATCACAATCAGGAATTGCAAAACATAGGTTCTCGCTTCGCAGTTTGTCACAGGAGGGGCACTGATATTTTGTACCTTTGCCTGAAGAGCCAGATATGTGTTCCAGTTGATATCGAGTCACACGTTCGTTATAGTCTGGTGCATTTTTAAAAAGAGGAGCTATCTGATCAGTTGTCTGACCCCTTGCAAGAAGATATGTAGCAAGTAAGAATCTTCCCGAGTGTGGCAAGTTTTCTCCTTTTTCCAGCACCTCAATTGCATGTTTTACACAGGGGGGATAGTCAGACGATGCTATCACAGCATCAGAAAATTTGGTTGCCAGTTGAACCAGGTCTTGTACACGAGCCTTGAATGTATCTGGGATTGATGGCAGTGTTATTGATTGGATTCTAGAGTTGATGTATTGTCCAAGTTCTGTACGTATAAGCCTCACAGTTTCATGTGCTGTCAGGTAGACAAGCCCACTTGTTACCCTTCGATTTACCAGTTTCCATTCCTTTTCGTGAAAATGTACTGCCCTTTGCAAGTAATCACCAACCTTAATCACAAATTCATCATTTTCCACAGTGACTTGGACCCCAAACAACTCTTGAATAATTTTTAAGGGAAGCTCAAGGTTCTTCTTGTCCTTGTTTGACCAGAGATCCTGTTGCAGATATCTCTCGGCTCTTCTTGCTTCTGCAAGAGAGAACCTTCTTGTCAACGTACCAATCCCCGTCGCTTTTAGTAGTATGACTGCAACAATAAAAGAGAGTATTTCCATGTCTGGATTTTCAAGTAGAACCACATTGGAACCGTAAACCTGTCCTGATGAAGCCACGACAATTCTGCCATATGCTTTCTCTATCAATGGCGCCCAGTCTGGGTGGCCCAGTTGTTCAAGATTGAACCCCTTGTCGCGCAGATATTCTCCTGCTTCTGCAAGGAAGGGATACTTGGCAAGATCCATGATACCTGGATGTAACACATCTCTATTCATTTTGTACGACTTAAAAATTTGATTGTAATGGATTCAATTTTAGAATACTGTACCATGACAAAATACACAACGAACTTAAATTATCCCCAAATAAACTACTGGGCATGCAGATTGGGATGCATGTATCCATCTCTGGTTCCATTGATCGTGCTGTAGACAATGCGGTAGCAATGGGCTGTACTGCGTTTCAGATATTTACTCGCAATCCACGCGGCTGGGCAGCAAAGCCCTTGGCACCTAGCGATATCGCTAGTTTTAGGGAAAAACTTGCTGCCAGTAAGATAGACAGA
>JBOGRA010000094.1:0-6227 GCA_050749325.1 Nitrosotalea sp.
ATTGATATACTATTCTGCAAAAGGCAAGCCGGCCAACATGGACGATCCGTGGGGAATTGGAGGCAAGTATTACTATCCTATAGAGGCAAAGAATCCGCACGGCGGCCACTCGGGATACTGACATGAGCCACACCAAACATGAAGCACCAGCCGTCATTGCACTAATCTGTGGAGGTATTGGTGCACTCTTGATCTTTCTTGTGCTAGTCTTTCTTCCAATAATTCCCCCATCTCAGAAATATGATATCTCTGTAGACCCAATCATGATAAAGGATAGTTTGGGAACCGAGACTCATGTTGGTATAAAAAATACCGGAATGTACGCTCTCACCAATATCAGAGTAGAATACGGTGGAACCGCAAAACCTGACGTAATTCCAAAACTCAATCCAGGCGAAAAGATTATACTCTCGCCACCAGAGGGCAGTGATTTGACAATGGTTAGAGTAACAACAGATCAAGGTATTGATGTTTCTGAACCATATAGGATTCCTGCAAGTCCGCTCTTCTCCCACATGTGATCAGGTCTTGCAGGTGGTCCAATTAAACCAAAAATCCCATAAAGAGATGGCAACAAGACATGGATTATACTTGTAGATCTCTACGAGAAAGAACGAAGAAAGGGCAAAATCAATTCAGAAAAAGAATGTCAAGTACAAGTCTAGGGGATGCTGAAAAATGAAGTTAACACACATTCAAGAATTTCAAAGAGGAAAATGTTGGTTTTGTCATGCTTCATGCAACATAAGTAGATATGCTCATGAAGAATGCATGCTGGATTATTTTAAAAAGACAAGATGTGGACAGAATATCAAATCATAAAAAAGTAATGTTTCAAAAATTAGTATCATTCCAAAAATATAATTATCTTATAAAATCAAACATGAAATTGATATTTCTATAATACTGGGCCCAAAAATAAGACCGTGATGGTAGATGTGTCCCCGGGCCGTACCTTTTAAGGCTGGGTGTTATTGATTCACAAGATCTTTCTCCCATCGTCTTAAGGTAAAAATAGGATTAAAATTTGGACAATAATTTTTGGCTTCTATTTATTCACTTTAGTACAGGTATACTGAATCGTCAAGTCTGTAAATGTTGCATAAGGATTTCATTTTTGTGCCTGTTATGCAACATTGATTAAACTCACTGGATTAATATTTGACTAGCAGGTAATTCACTATGCCCCAAATGCACGCAGACGGACTGTGATGATAAAATATGATTTTTGGTCCACCCAGCCGTGCGACAGGGCACCCCGGTATGAAAACAAAATGAGGGTTTAGGCTAAAATTACCAATGATTTTCTGTGAGTCAGAACCGGGGAACATTCATTTAATTTTTGAAAAACGCTCCAATCACAGTAATTTTTGCTATTTTTGAACGCAAAACGAGTCTTATTCTTGATTATAATGCTGGACAATTATTGTAAAGACCAAAAACAACAGATCCATTGATATATTTGCTTTGTATAGATATACTATGGCAACTGCATATGTGCTAATAAATTGTGAATTAGGCTCAGAAGAAGCAATAATTTCACAGTTGAAAGCAATCACCGGAGTAAAAGAGGTTCATGGTACGTTTGGAGCCTACGATATTTTGGCCAAAATAGAATCTCCCACAGTAGAAGCACTAAGGGAGATAATAACATGGAAGATCCGCAAAATAGAGAAGATCCGCTCTACTCTAACTTTGATGGGAATCGAAGGTCAAAGTTAATTCCTTACTTTCTATCCCACTCCACATATTTTCTAGTGATCCTAGATTTTTGTTTTTTATATGAAGAGACACGTGAATTAGCGGTGGATCATTGGAAACGCCTAGAACAAAAATTTATGAAATATGACAACTGATGTTTGCAAAAGACCTTTTAATTGTATGATGGCCTTGAGCAAGTGTGTTACTACACTTCATATTTCTTGTAAAGGAAGAAGAGATTGAGCAAAGAAAATGGGAATTTCAGTATGTAGAAAAAATGGCCAACTTTTACAAGGTATGGATTGAAAAGACGTTTTCACAGAAAGTTGATGTTCAATCAGACGAGATGATAGTAAGATCTGGGGAACGATTTAGAATACTTGACACTCCTGTGATTATGGAAGACCATGTAAGCAGGGGTGAAAACATTTTTCACTTTTATCTAACATATTTTAGGCCCATGTGGACCGACTGTACCTGTGAGGGTTATTTTGCAGAAAACTTTGGTATGATTTGGTGGCAAAAGAGCCCTAAAAAAGATGATCTCAATTTCCTAATGGAGAAAAACTGTACAAAGGTTTCTCACGAGCTTTCTCACGAGTTTCTCAGACAAGCCAAATACAAGAACTATAAAGAACTCGTGCACGAGATATGGGACAAGCATCTTTTTGCATCATTACCATTTGAATACTATGACGTAAACAACAAAAAAACTGAAAAGGATCCCCTTTTTGCAACACTTGACACCTCAAGTCTTAGGCCATAGAAATCATTGAGACCAAAATACTGCATTACATGATATACTAGGTTCCCAACAAAGACTTGGTACTGAGTAGACCTGAACAGCTTTTACACAGTTTATGTCTAAAAAGTTGATCCACTTCAGTAAAACGGACATGTGAAATATCTGATGGTTCCACCACGTGATTACCGCATAATGTCTGCCATCTTCCAGGCGGAAGGTAATGGTTCTTTGCAACTCCAAAATATCTTCCCCTTTTGTAGTAGAACCAGCCAAATGTCTTACATGTGGTCTCTGTATCTTCCATCGCCATTATTTTAGCATATTCTATATCATGACTGAAATACATTGCGCATCTTTTCTACTATTTATCTCTCAATACAATGCTTGGAGTTTCCCAAATCTTCTAAAAGACTGTAACTTGGCCAAAAGTGACATCTAAACAATCGGGAAGCCATAGGGGTGGCTACAAAACCTCTTTCCAAATTTTTTTTCTACAAAAAAGGTCGATCAATTTTTCATGCCAAATGTCTACATTCCATTATAGTGTAAGATCCTTTCACAAGTTATCATCTATGTGAGGAAAAAACTCTTGTCAACATATCAAGTTGTTAAATTCTATTTTTTTACTAGACTTTATCAAAAAAAGGGTGGTAATTTTTGAAGACTTTCTGATCATCAGCAGCTTAAAGTTTTGCGCAATCCTATACAGGATGGCGCAAGAATTCCAGAATTGTTTAGGCATGAATACCGGAGCTCTTTCAAAACTTGGCGAGTTTCAAAAACAAAATTCTGCAAGTTTTCAGAACCTCAAGTTTAGTCACGAACCTTTCAGAACTTGACCAGAACCGACCAGAACTTGGGCAAGTTCTGACAGTTCATGCCTGCAAAACATGGGAAATTCTGAGGCGTTTTACCAGAACTAACCAGAACCAGAACAGAACCAGAATCAAAGTAAACGATTCCTTATCTTTCATGGACCACAAAACCATTTTGAGGGCAACGCCAGAAGTCAAAACCTGAGCTGGCCCCAGAATCCAAACGAAAAAAGTCAATTAATTTCAAGTACCGTCTATTTTTTAGGAGCAGGAACGTCTTGCGCCATCTCTCATATAGGATTGCGCAAGAGATCACGATCTTCGTGCACAGGATAAATCAGGACTGTTTGCTCTTATCAAAAGAACATCTTTCATGAATCCATCTGCCAGAACCATCCCTTGTTATGTCGTGCTCTCCTGTCTTTATCTCAAGGCCACATGACTTGCACACGCCATCGAATCTGGCCTTCAATACCATTGCTTTACCGTACGCTGATTTTGAACTGTTCGGGCTTTGTCGTGGCCTATAGTATAGGCATTCCTCGCATTTTGAACACCTGTTTGGCTGCTGTACACTGTGGTCTCTTGCAAGGTGCCCGCACCAGCAGAATATTGCGTTTACCAACACTGGTCTGTCAAGATATCGGTTATACAACCTTTCTTGGAACTCCCAAGTCTTGATTTAATATTTCAAAATACCAATTACTCTACTAAATTTTCGGATCATAATTCGTGCTTATGCCAAGGCACATTCTTGCGCCATCTTGTATATGATTGCGCAAGAATTTCAGAATTGTTTTTGGCACGAAAGATGAGTTATTTTGGAATTTCATGATATTTCAGTGAATGAGTTACGGATTAGCTAATCCACCTGCTTTCGCACACGAAAACTTTGGTATCAGCCGGAATTGATTAGTATCAGCCTAGTATCATCTAGTATCAAATACATTCGTGCCTAGAATTGATACTAGATTCGTGAATGAAAAAAGAGGTATCGGTTAGAATTGGTATCACAAGTAACAATTTTTCAAAGTTGTACACACAGCAGGATATCTATATCATACGTAGCAAAAGGCTACTAGTCTGAATGTGTCCTTATGTCTGAAATACGACAAAAAATGTAGATGAAAAGTTTAATCTATTCCACTTTATAAGAAGTTCTGATAATTTACCTGTTTCAGTAAGTTTTTCTACATGAATGCTGAATTTGATACGTGCTTATTTCAGAAATATATCGTATGAATGAAAAAACAGACTTGATTCCTACGGGAAAAAATCCGATTAAAAAAATATACTGGAGGAATAACAAGTTTGTAGTAGATGATAACACCCTTCAATATTTTGGGAGTGAAACATTACCAAATTATAAATTCATTCAAGAATGGCTCAGAATTCCTTTACCAAATGCAAAAAAGCTAAACCTTCCAAAGATAAATTTTCAACCAAAAAGCCCCAAACCATACATTGAAATTCAATGTGGATTCAAAAAACAAGAAAAGAAAAGCACACCCAAATTTAAATTGGAATATAAACTATCTAGTAAAACAATCTTTCAAGCTGATTTTGATCTTACAGAAAAAACTACCAAATTTAAAAATCCATCAAATAATGATGCAGAACTAGATATGGATCAAGAAAACTATGAAATAGAAAATACTAAAATCTCATCCATGTATTACGATACAAAAATACTTTTCAAAAGTCCAACCTCTAAAAAAAATTTTGTTTTTAAATTTAATAAATTTCAAGAAATAGCAAATACATTTTTTGATTATGTCCAAACAAAAATCTTTGATGAAAACTATCAAAAAAGCAGCAATTTTAATATTTATGTTCTTCCCTCTGATGGAATAATCAGATATGTGCAGTCCAAATCGGGCAAATCTAGTGGAGAAGAGTTCTTTGATTGTCTGGGAAATAAGGTCTCATCATATGCAAAAAATTCTGTTGGAAAAGCTAAATTTTGTACTTTTAACGATCTCGCATACAGTCTTTTTGGAAAGAAAAATGAAGATTTTTGGAAAATGCTATCTATTGGAAAAGAATCAGTAGAAAGGATAACAATTGATCCATCTAGAATTTTTAAAGATAAGGCTCAACTCTCTTGGATCTTCGTTGATTTAGTTGAACCTGAGAACAAATTTGATGATGTTTTGAAAACTCAAGGTATATTTCATCAAATCAAAAAAAATTACGAAAAATTGAAAAAATCAAGTCAGGGAAAGATAAGAAATTTTCCCAATCTGAAGGTCTTGTGTATGAAGATAGACAATAGTAGTTATCATGTCTATGTGGATGAGAATATTGCCATGTCCAGACTAGAACATACATTTAGCAATATTCGTGATAAGGATATTCCTTTCTGGGCTTTGGAAGTTCTTATAGAAAAAGTTGGAACTGGAACAAAAACAAAATATCTCTGGAAAGAATATATTCAATTTGTAAGGCATATCCTACTTGGAACTGGATATAACTATAAATCATTCATAAATTTTGCATCAAGAAAAGTTCATTCAAGCATATTTGATTGGTTAGAAAAAATAAGGCAAAAAGGATATGAGCGACTTGAACCAAAACATGAACTGGATAAATTAGAATTTTGTAGAACCCTTTTATCCGAGAATACTACTAATACTGGAATGAGCCCTGATGAAGAATTTGCACACAAGGTTGGACGAATTGCAGGAAGATACATTTTTTCCAAAAAATTAATTGATGGTGAAAATAATTCACTTAATGACATTGTAACATACAATGTTTATGATAAAATCCATTTGGTGAGTGTTTACTCGAAGGTCTCTAGAGGAATCCTCTTAATCAAACCAGAGCCAGAAAACGCAAATGAGCTTGAAAAACTTAAAAAATTCGTTTCAGATAACATGCCTCCAGCTGAAGGCATATCAGAGCAGAACAAATCCATTGATTACGCTTACTTTTTCTATCAGGGAGTATTTGAACAGATAACA
>JBOGRA010000095.1:0-6214 GCA_050749325.1 Nitrosotalea sp.
GATCGGGTCTATATAAGAAAGGATATACTTTTAAAACTCACAGAATTTGGTGAGCTTAATCAAACAAATCTGTTAAGCTATTGCGGTTTAAACTTGATGAAACATAAGGACATATTAGAAAGTCTGGAACGAAAAGGCTTCATAAAAAGAACTGAAACACCCTGGGGAAATAAGAAAGTTATAAAATACTCGGTTACAGAAAAAGGCAGACAGCTATGCAGGATGGTTTTGGAGCCTTATGAGGAGATCTTTCCAAGAAGTGAGAAAAGTGTTCGGGAACAAAGTTAGCGAAATGTTTTATTCACAGATAGGGTAGTTGGTCATCAAATTGTCTAATCCAGATAAAAATCAAGATGAAAAACCAAATGAAGACAAAGACAACAAGGAGTCTCCAGAAAATCTGTTCAAAATGGTAGATGATCTTCTTACTCATACAAATAGCTCACGGCGCATATTTCTCATCTTTATTGCATCTGCCCTAATTTTTGCCCCTGTCGCACTTGTTATGGGAGGGATACTTCTGGGTCATCCCAGGTACAGCGTGGCTAACCTTGAAAGAAACCATGAGGAGATGGGCAGTAACGCGACCTTTTTTGGAAACATGACCCATAACGGTAATCAATTATTTCTAGTTGAAAAGAACGGTAGCTCCGTTATCGAAGAGGTTCCTTTTCATCCTCCTCCTTTTCATGCCATGCGGCAGGACATTCCAATATTCATGGGCATACAAGCATTCATCTTCATCTGCATAATATTTGCCGCAGTATTGCTCTTTGTTGCACTTAAGGAGTATAGCTTCTTTTCAAAGTGGAATGTCAGATACAAGAGATACAGGTCAACGCAAGACAAGATAGATGACGAATTGGGTAAGGATTAAACGGTCATTTCCAATTGCTTTTCTCACTAATCGAGATACGTATTCATATCTGTCCAAGTTACCAGTGCAACAAAAAATTTAATCCAGACAATTTATGAAAAATTTAATTTGATGAAATTTCATAATGACATATTTATGATGTTAGTGTGCGTTGATTGTAAAATCAATATGTTTTGACGACATGAATCAATCATAGACAATATGATATACACTATCAATTATTCTTTGCATATGCAACAAATTTAATGCCTTATGATTTGCGATACATGTTTTATATGATCACTAACCTTGTTAACGAACAAGGTATCGCAATCCATTATAAATCACATAACTAACGGTATAGTACAATGAACATACAAGAACTAAAGACGCACCAGAAACTGCTTGCAATGATTCTTGGTATTGCAGTGATTGCTACAATAGGCAGCTCATATGCATATGCACAGACTGCAGGCTCTGGTTCAGGTCAAACATACACACCTATACATGGTTCAGTCAATGTTCCACAGATGATCCTATCTAGTGTAAAGACTCCATTTACTACCGCTGCAACAACAGCTGCAGGTCAGGTAACTGGAGGACAAGTGTTATCAGGAGGTCTTAGCCAGATACAAGGTTCTGCAGTCTATGCCTTCAAGGTAACTAACGGCACAAGTGTCTTCTCTGTCATAGTAGATGCTGGAAACGGCGCTGTGCTCAAGACATCACAGGGACATCCATTAACCCTATCTTCTCTTATTGGAGGCGGCATGGGTGGCCATAAAATGATGCACGGACACGTAGGAATGTGGAAGAAACCACAGAGCGGCAGTACAACCACTGCTCCAAGTGGAACAACCCCAAGTGACTTCCAAGAATAGAATCTAGGAAGCCTTTCTTATTTTATTTTTTTATGTAATAGATAATCTTTAGAATAGCTTTTGAATCGCTTGCCGCGTTACTCTAATAGTTTCTTTATCGTTGTGGAAGCCAGAGTTACAAAAACAACTGTAGAAATAAGCAACGCAAGAATATCAACGGGTAAATTTTCATACGTTCCGGAAAGAAGCATAGACCTGATTGCGTCCACTACATAGCTGAGTGGATTTGCTATAGAGATGTACTGAAGCCATACTGGCATTACAGATATTGGATATATGGCATTACTTGCAAAGAAAAGCGGCATGGTTAATGCTTGACCAATCCCCATCATTCTGTCTCTAGTTTTCAGATACGAGGCAAGAAACATTGAAAAACTTGAAAAACACATGGCAAACAATATTACAACAGCAAAAACACCTGCAATGTCAAGTGGATCAAATCTTATCTTGACTCCAATTAGCAATGCCAAAACAAATATCATTATAGCTTGCAAAACTCCCCTCAGACCTGCCGCAAGCGATTTTCCCAGAACTATGGATGAGCGCGGAGATGGGGTTGACAAGAGCTTGGTAAGTATTCCTACGTCTTTCTCCCAGACTACGGTTATGCCATAGAAAATGGAAATAAACAAGACAGACTGTGCCAGTATACCAGGAGTGATAAACTGTATATACGAAAAGTTACCAGATGGCATAGCCCGGATGGTGTTAAAGGTCTCGCCAAAGACAAGTAGCCAGAGTGCAGGCTGGACAATCCGAGTCCAAAGCTCAGTTGAATCATGACGAATTTTTCTTGCCTCCATCTCTACAACTGTGATAGAACTAATGAAAAATCCCCTAATGTTCATTATCTGGAATGCCTCACAAAATCACGACGCGTGTTACGGGCAGCTTTGTACATTTGATCGCCAAGTCTTCGCTTGGCATATTTCATAAAAACGTCGTCCAAGTTTGCTTTGTTAATTGAGATAGATTCAACTCTAATTTCGTGGCTCCTAAAGAAATCTGCGATGAGTGGAATCGCTTCTTCTCCGTTAGTTGTCAAAATCTGAATGGATTTTTCATTGCTATGTATAATACCGCCTATCTCTTTGGGTAGTGACAGGAGTGGAGGGCTAGATGCAAGGTTCACTGTGACTATATCTCCCCCTACATTTCTTTTTAATTCCTCAGGCGTTCCTAAAATTGCTATCTTACCTTCTGACATGATTGCTATTCTGTCGCAGAGTTCATCTGCCTCACTCATATCATGAGTCGTGATTAAAATTGTAACACCAAACTCTTGATTTAATTGTTTGATGTTTTGCCATACTTGTTTTTTTGACGATGGGTCAAGACCAATGCTTGGCTCATCTAAAAGCAGAATCTTTGGCCTATTTACAAGTGCTTGCGCTATTTCTAACCTGCGCATCATTCCTCCACTATAGCGCTTGACAAGATCATTTGCTCTACTTGAAAGATCCATGTATTCCAGCGCATTTCTTATTCTCTCATTACGTTCCATCTTATTGACATACGATAATTTAGAAAATATCAGCAAATTTTCATATGCAGTAAGATCAGTGTCAACAGATATGCTCTGTGGTACATATCCAAGCATTTCTCTCACAGTTTCCGGCGATTTGAAAACATCTATTCCAAGTACATGCAATGTGCCAGAAGTTGCCTTGGTGAGAGTGATTATCATCTTGATTGTGGTAGTTTTGCCTGCTCCGTTTGGACCAAGCAGGCCAAATATTTCCCCCTGTTTAACTGAAAAATTTATTTCATCCACTGCCCTAATGTTATCACGATAAACTTTTGTTAAATGGTCTGCCTCTATTGCAGTTATTTCTGGCATGTGCAGATCATTTGAATCAGAATTCATGAAAACATCAGTTGACACCACATGTGTTGCATGTGTAATATAATAGAATCATATTTGATTGTCAGATAGGAAACCACCATTTCATTCAAATTATAATGCAATTTGAGACTAGATGCGTAAAGCGAGTTTATAAAATGGAATACAAGTGGATCGTACTAACAAACACTACGTTGGCAATTCTAATGGCATCACTTGATACCAACATTGTGATAATAGCTCTGCCTAAGATCTCTTCTGATCTTCATGCATCAATTCTTGAAACAATATGGATTGTTTTATCCTATGGGCTTGTCACTACTACCGTTCTTTTGAGTTTTGGTAGACTTGCTGACATGTTTGGTCGAGTCAAACTATTCAAGCTTGGTCTCATAATATTCACAGTTGGCTCTGCCCTTTGTGGTCTTTCCAACTCTGGTCAGGAATTGATCTTATTTAGAATAGTTCAAGCACTTGGAGCAGCTTTTCTTTTCTCAAACAGCACAGCCATATTGACCGATACATTTGACGTAAAAGAACGCGGAAAAGCACTAGGACTAAATCAAGTTTCCATAGTGGTAGGTTCTGTAACAGGGCTTGTTCTTGGAGGCCTGCTAACTGATACATTTGGCTGGAGATCCATATTTTGGGTAAATGTTCCAATTGGAGTATTCGGAATTATATGGTCTCATGCAAAGCTCAGAGAATTTGGAACAAAAACTGGAGGAAGGATTGACTGGGTAGGCAACTGCCTTCTGGCTTCGGGATTGATTCTGCTTCTTCTCGGGATAACACTTGGGCCATTACAGATACTATCTGAGATTGTAGAATTACTCATGATTTTTGGCGGCATTACATTATTGATATTATTCGTATTTGCAGAATCAAAGATTAACGATCCAATGTTTGATGTAAAACTGTTTAGACTACGAATATTCACCACTGGAAACTTTAGCGTGTTTTTCAATGCCATCGCTAGGGGTGCGCTCATATTGATAATGACATTTTACCTTCAAGGACCTACCATGAAACTCGGTGCGCTGGAAGCTGGACTATATCTCATCCCTGTGTCATTTACAATGGCAACGTTTGGTCCGATAAGTGGCTGGCTCTCTGACAAGTATGGTTCTAAATTTTTTATCATAGGCGGACTCTTGACATCGGCTGCGGGATTTCTAATTCTTACTAGGTTACAACCCCATGAAAATTTTTCACATCTTTTGATACCGCTTGTGTTGATTGGCTCTGGCATGGGCATGTTTGCAGCCCCCAACAGGACAGCCGTGATGAATTCAGTTCCAACACATAGAAGAGGTACTGCTTCTGGCATGAGCACTACGCTTGTGACTCTTGGCAATATATTGAGCCTTGGATTATCGTTTTTAATCATTACACAGGCGGTACCAATCTCTGATCTTGAGGTAATCTTTACTGGCAGAATTGCGAATTTTACCAACACAGAAAATTTTGTCAATTCTATTCACGTGATCTTTTTCTTATCTGCCGCAGTACTTTTGGCTTCGATAATTCCCTCAATAATTGAACGTATCCCCAAACCACAGAATTGAGTACCTCTCAAGTTTCTAAAGCATGGCAAGGCAATACCACAGTGAAGAAATAATCAAATGTGGTTTGACAGATAATTTTTTAATTTTGCAAATGTAGTGTGGTTTTTTTAAAAATTCTCGGACTGGGTTTACACTCTGGGTGTAAATCTCAGTCCGGTCTTGGTTGAGATTGCAATTATTGATACGATTGCAATTGCAAGCACCATTGCTGCAATTGGGCCAAACTCTGGAACTACAACTGTACCAATTATCTCTATTTGTGATGTCCCGTCTGTAAATGGAATTTGGAGCGTTCTAGTAGTAACGGTATTGCTAGTCTCTTGGAATTGATCGTTTTCTTGGCCATCATTTAACACAAAGAACTGGTCATCGCTACCATTAGTCTTCTTTGCATCAATTAATGCTCTTGGCATGTTAATTGTTAGTGCACCATCACCACTTGTCTGAATTGATACAATCAGTGACTTTGAATTGGTGTCGGCTTTGATATCAAGAACCTTTCCGTTTGTTATACTATATGTTACCGACATGTTGGTACCATCTACTGGAATGGTATTTCCTGAATAACCATGTGAGCCTGAGAACTGGAATGTGGTTGTTGCAGACCTGGCTTGACCACCATACTGTATGTATACAGAATATGCACCAGCAGCCTGCCACAATGCGCCACCTGCCGTTAGACTGGCAGAAAATGCCTTATCAGTTCCTACTGGAATTTGATTAATCGTTACAACGTTTCCAACCGGATTTCTTAGAATGAGTGTAAGAGGGGTATCGCCCAGATAATCCTTTGTTGATCCTGAAATCGTTATCTTGTCTCCATCATTGTATGATGATTTATCGGTTGCAACTGTGACTACAGCTGTCGATGAGCCCATACCTGTTATTGAACCTGCACCACCAGATTCGTTTGTTATCATGTAAGAAGGAAGGGGCAAATTAGTAGGAGTTGTAGGGCTCATATTCATGGTTGAGTTTGCCATTGTAGAATTTGTAGGGCTCATATTCATGGTTGAGTTTGCCATTGTAGAATTTGTAGGGCTCATATTCATGGTTGAGTTTGCCA
>JBOGRA010000096.1:0-6132 GCA_050749325.1 Nitrosotalea sp.
TATCATCCATCGTTTACCGGCCTAAAGGACATGATTGCAGAGTATTACAGAACAAAGAGATTCAATCTGGACATACTAAAGTACATGCAAAGAGATGACGGGTGACAAATTTATGTTAGGAAGTATATCATGAACATTTGTCATATTTCCTTCTAAAGCCTTTGCAGCATATTCTAGATCAAAATGGCATGAAGATAATCCAAGTAAAAAAATATCCTATTCATGGCGGAACAATTGAAGTCAGAGCAGTAAAAAATACTGAATATGCAAAAAATATGATCTCAAATGTAGATGATTTTATTATAATAGAAAAGAATTTAGGATTTTACAATGTGGAATCTTATCTTAATTTTGCAAATGAGGTTCAAAATATGAAGAAAAATCTGATTGAACTTGTACATGATTTACGTCAACAAGGAAAAAAAATTGCCGGTTTTGCAGCTTCTGCAAAGGGAAATACATTGCTAAATTACTGTGGTATTGATTTCAATTCGATTCAATACATAGTTGATCAAACTCCTACCAAACAAGGCCTTCTGACTCCAGGAAGCCATATTCCTATTGTACCCATGTCCAGCCTTGAAAATGATCCTCCTGATTATCTTTTAATACTTGCATGGAATTTTGTTGAAGAAATAATGGAAAAAACAAAGGGATTCAAAGCACAAGGCGGTAAATATATAATTCCTATTCCGAAAATACAGATAGTGTAAATTCTAAATTATTGTAGTTTATTTCAATCAAAAGGTCTGCCAATCTTTGTTTATGAATCGAGCATTTTTTAGAATTATTGGGTTTTTGTTTTGATAAATAAAATTTTAAAATAAAGAGAGAAATGAATTGATAAATACATTATACTTTTATTTGAACGAAAGTAGTCAATAATTATGAAATTACTAGTATGTGGTGGGGCTGGTTTTATTGGTAGTGCCTTTATTAGAAATCATTTTACAAGCAAACCATACGACACAATAATAAACCTTGATAGCCTCACAATTGGTTCAAATTTATCTAATCTAAAAGAAATAGAAAATACACAAAATTATTCTTTTATCAAAGATGACATAAGAAATTCTGAAACTATATACAAGTTATCAAAAGAAATAGATATCATAGTAAACTTTGCAGCTGAGACACACGTTGATAGAAGCATATCAAACCCACAACCGTTCATTGAGACAAATGTCTTGGGGACATTTTCTATATTAGAAGCTACAAGAAAATCAGACAAGTTATTCATACATGTATCTACTGACGAAATTTATGGCGATGCACAAAACAAGGAATCCTTTACAGAAGATAACAACCTAAAACCAAGCAATCCTTATTCTGCTACAAAGGCATCAGCAGATCTTCTAGTGGAATCATATCACAAGACATATGGAATAAAATGTATCACAACAAGATGCACTAACAACTTTGGACCTTACCAGTTCCCAGAAAAGCTAATCCCAAAGACAATAATCCGAGCTTCAAAACACCTCAAAATTCCTCTATATGATGGAGGTTATCAAATTCGAAGCTGGATCTATGTTCTAGATCACGTGCAAGCAATTGAATCCCTGATTGAGAAGGGAAAAACAGGTGAAGTATACAATATTACAGCTTGGAATGAAATAGCAAACAAAACCATAGTAGAAAAAATTCTCAAACTAATGGGAAAACCTCTAGATATTATAGAAAAAGTAGGTGACAGGCCAGGTCATGACAAAAGATATTCTATTGATGCCTCAAAGATACAAAAAACAACAGGCTGGAAGCCTAAAACCGAGTTTGATCAAGCCCTGCAAGAAACTGTATCATGGTATATGAAAAACCAGTGGTGGTGGGAGCCACTTGCAAATGAAAAAACTTTACACCCTCAGCCTTGGACACTAAACTGGTAAAAAATGAAATTTCTTGTTACTGGTTCGACGGCCTTGTTGGAAGCCAGGTAGTCGAGATCTTTCAAAAGAATATGATAATAATTCTATATGTTCCTGATATCACAATTCAAAACCGCAGCTTGGAATTGCAACCCGTCTTGATCTGATAGATTCAGATAACATAATCAAAACAATTGAAAAAACCTTCTCAAACAAAGCAATATCAAGGATATGAAATGGACGCTAAAAGGCCAAGAGATTCATCACTTGATATCTCAAAGGCAACCGTAATTCTAAAGAAAAAGCCGCTTACAATTGGGCAAAGTCTTGATTATTTCATACAAGAAACCAAACCAAAACTAAATTGAATTATATTACAAAATATCAAGTTAGAAGAGAGAATGAAAGGAATAATACTTCACGGTGGTTATGGAACAAGGCTTAGGCCACTCACTCACACTGGTCCAAAGCAATTATTGCCAATTGCAAACAAACCAATGTCACAATATGCTTTAGAGGATCTTAGAGAGGCCGGAATTACAGAAATTGGAATCATAATTGGTGACGTATATCCAGAAAAGGTAAAAGAATTCTATGGTGATGGAAGCAAGTTTGGTGTAAACATCACTTATATCTTTCAAGACAAACCAAGGGGAATCTCACATGCAATAAGACTGTGCAAGGACTTTATAAAAAATGACAGATTTGTTGTATATCTTGGCGATAACATATTACGAAAAGGACTAGTTGATTACACAAAAAAATTCCAATCATCAAAGGCTGATTCTCTGATACTTTTGTGCGAAGTTGATGATCCATCAAGATTTGGAATAGCAGAGCTTGACAATACTAACTCTAGAAAGATAAAAAAAATTATGGAAAAACCAAAAAACTCACCATCAAACCTTGCCGTTATCGGTGTCTATTTTCTTACACCAAAAATATTTGATATCATTGACAAGCTAAAACCATCATGGAGAGGTGAACTTGAGATCACCGAGGCATTACAGCTCTTAATGGAAAATGGTCATACCATAGAATATGATACAGTTACTGGCTGGTGGAAAGATACTGGAACACCAGAAGATATCTTACATGCAAACCAGCTAATCCTTGATACCTTAGGAACACAAAACCAGTTTGTATTAAGTGAGGGATCCCAAGTTCAGGGAAATGTAGTGATGGGCAAAAACAGTACAATATCAAGAGATTCTTTTGTCACCGGCCCTGCTATCATAGGAGACAATTGCAATGTTGGTCCAGCTGTTAGGATAGGACCACATGTTTCCATTGGAAATAACTGCTCTCTAAAATATTGTGATGTGGAAAACTCTATTCTAATGGATGATTGTTCCATTGATACAAAAATACACATCTCAGATAGTATCATTGCACACGGGTCTCAAATAACAAATAATCATCAGGCAAAAAAGCACCAGTTTTTACTTGGAGAGAGATCACAAGTAAAACTATGATTGAATTCTTTTTTACCTGTAAAAATTTGAAATAAATCCTATAAAATTGGAGCAGACGACAGAAAAAAGATTATGGTAGGTCTCTTGATTTTAATAGTGCAGGTATGTGATTGAAATATAGGTCTAGATATTGTCTTAACGCATCTTCCCACATGGGCATAGTGTCCATCCCACGTAGCTCTAACATGTAGTTGTGCATTTCCTCTGAATTAGGTCTTTGAGTAGGATATTCTTTTGCAAAAAAGTCAGAGTTGACAGGAACTAACTTCAAACCATCTATACCGAGAAATTCTATTATTTTAGACGCAACATCATATCTGGTTGCTGTTCCTCTGCAAGCTAGGTGGTAAAGACCATAAAAGTTTGTTCTAATTAGCTTTGCAAGTACTTTTGAAAACGCAGGAGCATAAGTGGGGGTGCCACGTTTATCTATTACTGCATATATTTCTTTTTTTCCTTCTTCGATTTGTGAAATGATCTTTCGCACAAATTTTTTATCTTTTTCTCCACCCCCACCAATCATCCAACCTGCTCTAACTATGTAGTACCGATTTAGTAATGCTTTAACAAAATGCTCTCCAGCTAGTTTTGACAAACCGTATACATTGAGTGGATTTGGTTCATCAAATTCAGTATACGGTATTTCTTTATGTCCATCAAATACTCCAGCGGTACTTATGTAAATGAGAGGAATATTTTTTTCCTGACAAACAATAGCTACATTTTGTACTCCCAAGGCATTTGTCCTATATGCTTCATCTGGATTTTTTTCACATACCTCAAGATCGGTTTCTGCAGCTAAATGTATGATGATGTCAGGTTTGATCAAATTAACAAACTTAGAAATTTCATCTATTTCCCTAACGTCAAGATATTTAATTTTTGAATCTGTGATGTTAATATCAGTTGGATAAACATTATGACTCTCTTCTTCTAAAATAGGTACAAGAGAATCTCCCAACATTCCAGCTGCTCCGGTTACTAAAATCCTCATTAGATTTACTTTGCTTACTCTCTTCTATATTATTAAAAGTCTTTCTTATTGGTAATAGTAAGTATACTCCAACTTACTGTTACTTTCGCAGAGCGTGAATCAACCCAACATATTCTACATTATATTTTTTTACTCTAACATGCTCATCTGTTTTCAAGTTGGTTTTATTATGATGTGTAGTTGGAAAATTCTTTATCGAAAATTTTTTTCTTAATACATCCAAATATGAGCTGACAAAACCAGACGCTGTTGGTTTTTTAACATATACTTTAAAACCACACTCCTCTAGTTTTTTCTTTAAATTTTTGTAACCATAATGGTATTCAATAATTATGTGACTAAATCTCTCTAAAATTTCATTAGAAGTGGTCAAAATTGTTTCATATTCACATCCTTCACAATCCATCTTTAAAATTGATTCATTGGGAATGTTATAATTATTTAAGATATTTTTTAAAGTTAATAATGGCACATTTACGCCCTGATCAAACGCACTCAATTTACTATCAACTCCACTATCGTAATCCGGATCAACTTTGGTATGCCCAGAGGTAGCTGAACAACCTGCTAAAAGGACAGTAATTTTATCAGAAAAATTATTTATTTCAACATTTTTTTTTGCTTTTTCATAATTTTTTGGAAAGGGTTCAAGACCAATTATTTTATCTGCACCACCTAACGCAAAAAATAATAAAGAATCACCTATGTTTGAACCTATATCGATAACAGTTTTTCCTTTGACAGGTAAATCTCTATAATCATTTTTGAGAAAAACATTGACTACATCACCATTAGTTATGCCGCCAATCATCTTTATCCCTTTTTTGTTATCTGATAGCATTGAAGTTGAATAAATTGTGATCGTATCCTTATCTATGTCGTATTCAATTTCTTTTTGTTTTTGTATTGATGCTATGAAAAGTGCTGCATTGAAATTAGCCAATCTTATTTGATTGCCACTTTTTAAGACTGCATCAATTGGATATTTTTTTCTTAAAACATCTTTAATGACATTAATGGAGTTATTGTATGTTCTATTAAAATTTAAAAGTAATTCGATCATATTTTTAATATAATTTATGTTCGCTATAAATAGGTCAGATGATGACATGTTCTTTATATCTTGGGTCACAATATGGCATGAATATCATATGTATAACTACTTTTATTAAATATAAAAATGGAAAAACTGAAAACCAATTACCAATGTAAAATTTGTGGTAATTCCTCTAATAATAAAGAATATGTTGTACGAGAAATGATGCTTGGCCTAAGAGACGAATTTGTTTATGTTTATTGCAACAATTGTGATTCTTTACAAATTAAAGAAATACCAAATAACTTAGATCGCTATTATCCTAATGAACAATATTATTCATATACGCAACAAAGCTTCATGCGTTCTTTTCTAGAAACAATTCGTACAAAATACTCGTTTTCTTGTAAAGGATTGATTTTTACAATTCTTGATTATTATCTATTAAATGATAGTGCACTTGTTTCAATTGGAAAATTAAATCCTCCCAAAACATGGCGAATTTTGGATGTGGGTTCAGGATCTGGCTCTTTGTTATACAAATTAGAAAAATTAGGATTTTCAAATCTCATGGGGATAGATCCATATCTGGAACATGATGTTATCCCAATAAAAATTAAGAAAATAAGCATAGAAAATTTAGAAGACGACGAAATGTTTGATTTAATAATATTTCATTATTCTTTTGAACATACTCCTGATCCAATTGAAACTTTGATTGCTGCTACGAAACACCTTAAGGATAACGGTATAATCTTAATC
>JBOGRA010000097.1:0-5902 GCA_050749325.1 Nitrosotalea sp.
CATATGCCCTACTCAAACTAAAACAAGTTAATGCCACATTTGATCCAACACTAGCAAAGATCACCACAAGCGTTGATGCCCCAATATTTGGAGTAATTCCGTTTTCGGTGGTAAAGCATTATTCTTCCGAGCAATTCAGCGATGTGCTCAAAAATGGCCCTCCTGGTTCTTTTAGTTGTGACTAGGCGTTTCCTCGTTCCTTGAGTCTTTGCAGCATTCTCTTCTCGCCATTAGCAAATCTTTGCTTGTCTTCTTCGGTTTCAAGTAAAAGAGGTGGTACTTCAGCTGTCTTGCCATTAGGTCCCAATGCTACGGCTGTAACATAGGCAGTGTTTGTTAGGGTTCTATATCCAGTAATCAAGTCTTCTGCCTCTACCTTGATCTCTATCTCCATCGAGGAACGATGAACATAGTTTAGCCTGGCATTGAGAATCAGCGCATTTCCAACATAGACAGGCTTTAGAAAATTTACCCTGTCTATGCTTGCAGTAACGGTATTGGTTCGTGAATGTCTCTGCGATACAAGTCCTGCAATCAAATCAATCTGTTTTAGTATCTCGCCACCAAAAACGTTTCCTGCAGGATTGGCGTCTGACGGAAACATCCTTACGGTCATTTCTGCTTTTGACTCGTTTGGACTCTTGGATGGAAGAACCATATTGTTGTCAAAAATCAAAAGACGCATTTATGAGTTGTTTTTCGTGTTGTGCCCATTGTCTTCTGATAAGCTAGTGCCAGACTCATCATACGAATACAAAGAGTCATCCCTCACATAAGCTCCGTTGTCGGCAAACTTGCTTGGATCGTCCTTCTTTTTGTACCAGAACTTGAAAAGTAATGCAAGAGGCCCTCCAACGACTACTATGAACAAAGGAAGTACCCAATTAATGAACATGTGTCAATCCACCTTACGCCATAATATCATAAATGTCTTTATTGTACATAAAATAATCAGGACCTGATGAAATATTTTTGGTGGAGACTTTTAGATTATGCAACTGGAGTCTTTGTTGGCGGAGGAGTTGTATTTCTTATTTCCAAGTTTATTTGCCACATGTGTCTTGGGTCATATACCACTGTTCTATTTCTTGCAGTATGGATTGGTTTTATGCTTTTAGTGAATTTCGTGTTTCAGAGAGTAAAACCACAAAACGTGTCGCTGGATAAATAATGTTTGCAGTGTATTGCACTATATTCCCAGTCTTTATCATTTGCTGACTCGATACAAGAACCATGGAAGCAAAACTAGTTACAAATGAGTATGATTCATTCAAGGTGAGATATTCACTAGACATACTCTTGATAAACAGGAGCAATGAGTTCCGCGAGATTGCTCACGCGATAGGATATCCCATCACACAACAATGTTGGGAGGAATTCATACTAAGATTCTGTCTTGAGTTTGACGACTGTTTTAAGATGTGGTCAGATAAGGAAGATCTCGTCAATCACAACAAAGTTCACAAGTGCATGACAATGATGAGACAGATTTCAGTCGGAAAACAAAACATGACTGAGGTTACCAAGCTTCAAAATGCGGCATATCGAATTGCAGAAGACTTTAAAATATTGTACCACCGACTCAAGTGACTTGCCAGAAAACAAATATAGCTACTGGTAATACTGCTAGTAAATGGGAATATTTGAAGAATTTTGCAGGGATGTGGTAGAACTGGATCCTAAAATAAGATTTGCAGGAATTGCAGATGTGGATGGGAAGCTAGAGTCCAGCGCAGATAGAAAAGAACTCGTGCCATTACTGAGTGCCGAAGAAAGGGCTCAGTACGCAATCACCGCAGCAACAAGACAGTATACCAGATTGAGATGGGAATACAGGCTTGGAAAGATAACATATGCAAGTTCACATTATACAAAATTGATTAGAGCTACTATTCCCATTGCAGACGAGAACAGCAGGCTGTCACATGTATTGTTGCTCTCATTTGACGCCGACGCGGACAATTTTCATCAGATAATTACGAAGAAGATCATCCCCCTAGTAGCAAAAAACATGGGCGAGTTTCTCAAGGCTACTGGTAGATAGCAAAACCGATAATTACCAAATAATTCATAGTAAGTCGTGCCCGCATCTACAGATGTTCCAGATGACACAAAGGTAGAACGGCAGTTTTCCAAGTTACGTGGTAAAACACTACGCAGAAAGTTCTACGGTCTTGCGATAAAATCTATTTTAGTATCAGTAGGTGCATGGATTTCTCTTTACATATTTACGTTATTTGTAGCTCCATTAATTGGTTTAACACATACTCACATTCAGATTGTAAGTGTTGTAATCACAGGAATCATAGCATTTTCCGTAATTGCAACAGCAAGGCGTTTGCTTAAGAAATTTGCAAGTGATGCACACCCACAATTATCTGCTAGCTTGACATTTTTTATAATAATATTCATCTCCTTTGTTGCAAGTCTTGCCGTTCTTTATCAATTAAACATCAACCCACAAGATGTCTTAGTTGGTGGTGGTGTAGCTGCAATCATTTTGGGTATCGGAGTGTCCACCATTGTAGGCAACATACTTTCAGGTGGATTGATACTTACAACATATCCAGCAAAGATTGGAGACTCCATTCATGTTGTAAACGACAACATTCAAGGAAAGATTGATGAGATCAACATGTTTTACACAAAAATACAAACTGACGAAGGCAATGAATACATCATACCAAACAACGCAATAATACAAGGCAATATCAGAATACTAAAGGACATTCCAATTACAAAACAATTGCCCTATTCTGAAGGTGACCTTATAGAGATAATTGGTTCGCCTGAAAAATACATTGGAACGGTAATCAGAGTCACACCAAGATTTACTACAATCCTAAATGATGAGCGAACCAAGGAATACATCTTGGCAAACAGCATGATTTTGCAAGGCAATTTCACCATAGTAAAACACAGAACAAAATCCTAGAGATTAATTGCCGCCACCGTTGACTTTAATCTGAGCCATGTCACGCTGTTCAACATACATCTGTACCCTAGTGTCTGAGCAGAACGGATAGGTTTGCTCTTGGCCCTTATTTTGTCCACAGAATTCTGATATCTGCGACATTTCTTGATCACAATCCGAGGTAGGGTTTGATACGCACGAGTCTATATCGCTTGCAATTGTGCTTATGGTATCAGGAGATTGCGGACTAGAGGAAAGCGGAGAGCTCCCCGGATAGCTTGATTGTTGATCAAAAGATGGAAAACCAATAGAGATAAAGAAAAAAGCTGACGAGGCTGCAAGTATGATTCCAGTGATGATTCCTCCCTTTCTGTTCATCAAGTTTGTTTTATCGTCTCCAAATTATAACTTAAACCCTTAGTCTGTATTGTTGGACGGCCATCAGAGTTCATCAAGTTTGTTTTATCTCCTCCAAATTATAACCGATGTGGAACTAGGTTACTGTTAATTTCATGATAAGAGGTGGAGACAATGCATCAGGATTGCTTATCCCTGACCAAACAAAGATCTGTGCAGTATAATTTCCAGGTGCTGTTGGTGTCCAAGATTGTGATGGGTTAAGTGACTGTCCAGCACTTAGCGTTCCAGTGAGCCATGAAAGCTGAATCGCAACCCCATTTTTGTCTAGCACTTGAACGATATATGCAAATGATTGGTCCCTGTCAAGGCCACTTGTTAGATCGGCCGAAATTTGCACTTGCTTATTTACAGGAACTGTCCAGACTCCGTTTTGCAGGCTGGCCGACACCCCTCCAGAAAGCTGCGAGTGTGCTAATGGCATAGTTGGTGACAGGACAAATATAGAAATGACCACAAAGGCAAGCCAACTTTTCATCTGATTGTTTTTGTTCAGCCCTATTTTTTAGGGTTTGTTATCTTGACTAGCTCTTTCTTCGTTTGATTGAAAGCGTTTTTTGTACCTCATTAATGCTGCTCAGGAACTTTTGTTTTGCCTCATACTCGTCTGTTACCTTGATTACAATCTCAGTAGGAGAAAACATGACGTCCTTTACAAGTATGGGCAAGCTCAACCCTAAAAGCTCGCTTAGTATGTCAAATATGTTCCTAAACGTCGAACCATCTTTATACTTGAAAAGAGTGTTGCCATCTGCAATCTTTGGATTCGGTTCCAGAGGAACCACAAGTTCCTGCGATGTAAATTCTGTGATAAATGTAGAAACGTCTTCGTTTATCTTAGTTGTTAGAGTTTCTTTTTCTCCCATGAGTTTTTCCTTTGCAGATTCCAATTCTTTTGTGGCATCGTTGTATTGCTCACCAATCATCTTTGCAAAATTTGATTCAGTTGATATTTTAAGTGGAATTTCATGAATTCTAAAATTTATTGTAGATAGTTCATCTTCAACATCAGTTAGTTGCTGCCTATTTTTCTTGATTTGGGTTGCAACTTGTTCCAAGAAATTAAAGTCTGCCATACCTAAGCACTAAACTGATGAACTACGTCCATTAGACTTTGTTTGAACTCTTCATTTGTCAGTCCCCACTTGCCATACTCTTCCTTATAGCTATCCCAAGAAGATTCTGCTTCGCTTGCAATTTCCAAAATCTTGGGCCCAATCGCCTTGGTGTTTACAAGTATTGTGATATTGGCTTGTTCTGTCTCCAGTATTGGAATCTTGACAAATATCATTCTAGAATCTTCAATATGGAACCTGTCCTTTATCATGTTCTTTAGGATCTCTCTTTCCTTTACATCAAATTCTCCCTTGATTTTTACTAGTGCGACACAAGAATCACGCTGTCCCCCTTTGTCTCGAATATCATTTTCGTCGATATCAAACAATACTCCATCATTTTTCTTGTGAATGTGTTCTACAATCGCATCCATGGTATTTCCCTTGCCTGCAGACATCAGGTCATCTCCCCATTGTTTTTCCTCTGGTATAACTGGAATTACCCATGGCACTGCAAATCTTGGCTTTTTTGTTGCAAGCCATGTCCTATAGTTTGACATGTCCCACTCTGTCTCTCTTGCAAATGATGCGATAAACATGGATATCGCGTTTGCAGCAATTAGGTTCATGCCCTTGTAATCTTTCCAGCCTATTTCATGTTCCTTTGGAAGATCGTCTATGATTGACTGTAATTTGTCAGTTTTTTTCTCATTTTTGTGAGCAACCTCCCTTAGTTTCTTGTTAGAGAACAGAATCGAGCAGTCACTGTACTTTATCTGATATTCAAGATTCATCACAATGTTAATTGCAGCTGCTTCAAAGATCACCGGATCCCATCCAAATTCTGGCAAAAGCCCAAACGATGCTATTGTTGCATGTTCCTTGGAATCCTTTTTTATATATTGCATAAATGCACTGGCAAATGAACTTCCTGTTCCTCCGCCCATTGCAAAAGGTATTGTAAAGCCCCTTACTGGTTCAGGCGATAGTCCTGATAGTTGTTTTTGCAAATCAAATTTTTGAGTCACTTCATTGGCGAATCTACTTCTTCCTTCAGCCCAGTTTCTTGCAGCACCACCTGCCCCGTGGATTACATGTTTATCACGAAGTGCAAATAGATCAGGATATGATTGTAGTATAAGATTGGCTGCTCTTGGATCTAGATCAACCAACAATGCCCTTGGAATCAGCGGAATATCCTTTCCCCCATAAGAAGTCGGAAATCGTAAAATTGTGCTGCCATACCTTTTCAAGACGCGGGACTCTTCCTTCTCCCCTTTTAGAGTGGGCTTTAGAGGATCAGCCCCTGCATCAATCAATAATCTTCGGTACGCCTCGGCGCCCAAGCCTATTCCACAATGACCAAAACATGTCATCAATACTGGCGCCGGTGGTAGTGGGGCATTAAGATTTGACAATACTAATCACCATACTACAGAGAACTGCTCACTTTAATCGGATAGTGTAAGATTGTAAAGCCTATACTTGATTGTTCTAGACATGCAAAGGAGACTAT
>JBOGRA010000098.1:0-5850 GCA_050749325.1 Nitrosotalea sp.
AGGCAGAATAGCCCAGATTTACCTTGAACAATTCAAAAAACTGGTTACAGAATTGTCCCCAGAATTCAAGTTTGTTGGAAGGATGAACAAATCTAATTCATGGAATGCTAATGCAGCTGATGAAGTCAATGCGCTACTAAACTATGGATATGCAATTTTAGAATCAAATGTCAAAAAATCATTAAACTCTGTAGGCCTTGATCCTACCATCGGGTTTTTGCATGAATTGGCATACAGTAAAACACCTCTAGTCTATGATCTTCAAGAATTATTCAGATGGATTATTGATTATTCTGTCATTCAATTACTTGATAGCGAACCCAAATTGAGAAAATCAGACTTTATCGTAACTGAAAATTACAATATTCGACTACGAGAATCTACTGCAAAGGCATTGATCTTAAAAATTAAGAATAATTTCAATACAAAAATTCCGTTCAAGGGCAAGAATTACTCGTACGACAATGTACTATATTACAAAATACAGGAATTTGCAAATTTGATTAATGACAAAAATAATAAACTTGATTTTCAGATATCAGAGTTTAAAATAAAAAATGATGATACGCTAGAATTCAAAGACAAAATAATGAAAATGACACCTGATGAGAGAAAAAGACTTGGGATTGGCAAGAATACTCTGTGGTATATGAAAAAGAATATTTCAGATGGAAAAAATATCAAAATTTATGATAAGGTGTTATCTAAATTGGATCGAAAATAAAGATGTACAAGTATATGTTGATTCATCTCAGACACACAAATGAATTATTATTAAACGCAAAGTTCGAATTCTAGAATTATGCATGATCTAATACTTATATCTATGAATTTTTTTCTTTAAACTTGGGTTTATAGTTGGTAAAATTAAAAATCATAGATGATGTAAAACTTCCACGAATAACTGCTGGTAATATTGGCCCACCAATACTTCATAACAACATAGAGATACGTAAAATGCTTAATCTTGCAAAGGCAGGAAAGAGAGATATTTTCTTTGATTTAGGATGTGGTTATGGTCAAAATCTTATAATTGCATCTACCGAATTTGGCGTAAGAAAAGCTTATGGTATAGAATTAGAAAAGCGGCGTGTGAAAATAGCTGAAAAGAGAATACGGCGTAGGAAGTTACAAGGTAAAATTAAGATCATAAATGCAAATCTTGATGACCTATTAGATGGCAAAATTTCTACACCAGATATTAGTAAAGCATCAATCATATTTTATTCTCTTTCAAGTGATGCAGAACTGGTAGAAAAACTCGCTAATAGGTTAAACAAAGGTTGTAAGCTGTTGTATAATTTTAGATGTCTACTTCCAGAAATCAAACCTAATAATATGGAGTTTCCATTTTATGTTTCCCAGAAACCTTTTGACAGGCCAACATCTGAATTTGATTGGCTTTGTTCAGTATCTACTAAATCGTTACGTAAAAAATACTCAAAACAGGATCTTTGGAATGAATTGTATCAAAATTACGAGATTGAAGGAATAAAAAAAGAAGTAAACAGTTACAAAAAACGACTAAAAAAATTTCTTTCCAAAAAATCATAAAATATTATAACTTGTTTACAGAAAATATCCTTTGATCCATGACATCTCTTGGATAGTGCAATAAATTGCAGCGCATGAGGTCGGGGTTCAAATTCAATCTAACCTCACTCACATATGTTGTGGAAACGAAATATAGCTGACATTCAAAACAATATTGATCAAAATGCCATCTGGAGAAACACTGTTAAAAGTTACTGATTTTCCATTTGCTTATTCAGTCATTAGTGTTTTATTTGTTGCAATAGGAATGAATATTCATGATATGAAATTCCTCACCGAATTGGGAATAGCTGGAGCACTAGGAACTTTTTTGACTATCACAGACCCTGTTGGCAGGTTATTGAAATCTATTCTTCGGCATAATTTACAAAAATTGAAAGATTGCACTAATGAAAATACAACAGAATATACAAATTTAGATTATTCAATAAGAGCCATAGGAACAAGATCCATTGGAATAGAAATAGATAAAATCGTTAGTCTGCTCTATTTCGCATTCCTTCTTTCATTCATATCGCTATGTGTTACTTTTTCACCATATTTTGATACTATACTAGATGTAAAAAATCACGATGGAGCAATTCTATTCAATTCAGTACAGTCTAAGTCGATCATTGTGATAATATCATCCATAGTAATTTTGATTCTTGCTATCGTATTAGTGAGGAATCGAGATGATCTACGACGTCATGTACATACAGCTGGAGTTTATCAACGCGGGATTAGTTCTGAATTTGCCATGCCTGATACTGTTGATAGTATTAGCAAGGCAGTAGATCAGAATGATTGGCAAACAGCTGAAGAATGGCAAAATGTTTTGCTTAAAGAAATTAGAACGGAAAAAGGTAAAAAAGATTTACTTTTACAATCCGTACAAAATGTTTATCGTCCATTATATGTTGAAATGATGAACATTGAGTCCACTTATAATCTTGTAAATTCGGATGGCAATTTTAGACAATTTCAAAATGCGGAATGGATGAAAATAAAATCAAGTCCTGAATTTCTCATGATTGACAAACAAATACGAGATCAAATTGAATTGTTTTATGATGTAATTGGGAAATATAATAAAATAGTAGAAGTATCAAACAATATCGCAAGTAAAATTCTGAGACAAAGAGTTGCCATGGATTATGGAGACAAATATGCTGGAATAAATTACTGGATTGAATCTACTAGCGGCGTACAAGCACCTTCACTACAGGCTCTCATGTTAACTGGAATGCATCCCATGGCACAATTCCAAAATGAAACTCATCCGAACATGCTTAGAATTGAATTAGTGACGGCTGGAGGAACTGGTGAAAATTATCAAGGAGAAGATGTTATCGTAAAATTCAATACTTTTTGGGATAATCTAGTTAAGGATGCAGATAATAATTTAGAAATTAAAAGAATGAAAGGATACTTTAGGGATATATCTGACAAATCTAAAAAACTCAAAACGTTGTATTTTGAAAAGATAGGAAAACAATGGGAAAGTTGAGAAAATTGATTTCTTACATATGGATAATATAATAAACCCAGAAAACGCATGCCTAATTTTTTACTGATCGTTAATAAACTCATTTTTTATTACAATTAGTGCAAAATCGTAGTATCCAACTATATCCCCCCCATCTCTTGTATTTTATATCATTAAAATCAAAGCCATTTCAATTAGTTATTATCTGACTTTCACAAACTATGATGAGTCAGGCGATGAAGAAGAGTTAGAGACATGATTAAAAGATGAGTGTAAATTCAGTGACTCTGAGTACTGGCATACCTATTTATTGAAATTTTTTACCCCAAGAATATCTTGGGATTTGAAAAGCGTGAAATCTTGCTGATCCTAGGAGTTTTGTTTCTGATGATAGGATTGCTGCCATTCTTGGCTCCGGTATATGCAATAATAATTGCAATTCTGACATACTTTGGTATTAGAGTATTTGTTGGAAGGCGAAAGAAACAGATTCAAAAAGCAGTAGGGGAAGGGGTATGTGCAGTCTGTGGTTCTAGGATAATCCAAAGCAAGTGCCCAAACTGTGATGAACCAAAGACTGGTTAATATTCAGATCTCATGTCAAGATGACAAATTCTACGAACGACTTATAATGAATTCTAGTCTAAGTTTACCTAATGCAGTTAAAGGCATATTGGGGATTAACAAGTAGCTCAACTTTTCCACAATCAACACCTAAAATTGTAATCTCTGTGATGAAATGGTAACATAGATGAGATACTTGAGATCCTACACTATTGTCAGCTTTTTAATTCTAATTCTAATTGGACAAACTTCTGCATTAGGTCAGGAATCTCCTATAGCAAATCACGTGGTGATAAATGAAGCTGATATAAATCCAGTTGGAGATGACACCAAATATCCAATAGACTGGGTGGAACTCTATAATCCGACTTCCAGTCCTGTAAATATTAGTGGCTGGACCATTGGCGCAACAACTGGACTGCAGCAAATATACCTGATACCAAGTAACACTATAATTCAGAGCAAACAATTCATGCTCTTCACGTATGGCCCAATGTGGTTTCCCCATGCCGGTGCAGTTATTCAACTAAAAAGCACAGGTAATACAATAATTGATCAAACTCCACCGTTGTCTGATTTTCAAGGAGGCGGTAATTCATGGCAAAGACTAACTGATGGCTATGATACCGGTTCTTCAAGCGATTGGGTTTACAAAACGGTCACTCCAGGATCATCTAACGGTCAACTCACTACTACTACCGCTGCTACTCAAAACACTATGAGTATCACTACCGACAAAACCAGCTATATATTTGGAGACACTGTAACAATGAGCGGAAAAGTTTCAGCGCTTCTAACTGATCCTGTTTTAGGATATCCTCTATCAGTTAACTTGGTAGTGTCTGGACCACCTGGTTTTCAAAAAACATTCACACTATATCCAAACAATAATCTGCAATTTAGCACATCGATGACAACTAGTCAGGTACTGGGATTTCCGGAAGGAAATTACACAGTCTCAGCGTCATATGGGAGCCTTGCAGCATCATCTGTCTTCATGCTTGGTTCTACACCGTTTATTCCTCCAACCCAAACTGCTTCAATTACCATGTCCGTGTCAACAGACCAGTCAAGTTATACAGTATTGCAACCAATTACACTTAGTGGCACTGTTTCTCAAATTGTGCCACTGACTCCAGTAGTTTACAAAGTCTATACACCAAACGGCACCATGATATATCAAGGAAATCTTTTTCCTGATTCCAACGGTAATTTTACTACATATAGTCAATATCAATCTCATTCAAGTGCATCTGGAATTGTGATAAACAGTATTACCCCAACTTATGGAAAATATACAATTACTGCAAGCTATGGTACTGTACAAGCAACTACTTCCTTTACATTGATATCTCAACAAGCACAAACCACACCACTGATAGTATCAACTGACAAACAAGTATATGGTCTTGGGGAGACGGTAAAGATAAGCGGGAGCACTCAACTGGCCGGACTGCAGAATTCTGGACTCTCTCCGTCTTTGGAAATAATACAATCGTCTGCAGCATCTGCAATTCAAGGAACTGTGCCACAAACTCTCGATGTTAAAACATTTGTCAATATACAACCAGACAATACATTCACATATAATTTTGTCATTCCAAGTGAGTCAGTTAGGCTTGGAAATTACAGGGCCGTATTATCAACATCATCTGCGCAAGCAGAAGCTGATTTTGTAGTTGCAGCAAATCCAAGTACTTACCAACCTACAACACAAACAGGTCCCTTCATTATGACTACTGACAAGACATTATATGCATATGGAGATCCCATTGTCATTTCGGGTCGAGTACAACCAAACATGATAATTCAGGGATCTCAAATTCAGATTTCACTTTTCAATTCCACAGGAAGCCAATTATATTCTCAAACTTCGTTTATCAGTGGTTCGGCTATCAGCCAATCAACACCGTTGGCGTTTTTTGCATATCCTGATAGTAGTGGAAACTTTGTTATCCAACAATCTATTACTCCTAGTATTTTTACTGCTGGTATGTATACTCTAAAAGCCTCCTATGGTAACCTTCAGGCGTCGACTATCTTTTCAGTGTACAACCCACTTGACACAGGCAGCCAAGGTCCTATTGTGGCTAATCTTGATAAACAAGTGTATGGAGTAGGAGATACCGTACATCTAACTGGAAAAATATCGAGCCTAACGGGAACCTCTGCATATACGCTGAACCTCCTACAACCAGATGGAAAAATAATTACCACCAATTTAGCATTGAATAATGGGCTTTTCTCATGGAATTATACAATCC
>JBOGRA010000099.1:0-5755 GCA_050749325.1 Nitrosotalea sp.
GTAAAAACTCGTATCTTCTGATGTCAGGGCAGAGGAGGCTTGCAGCCCTGAAAAGACTCAAGGCAAAAAAAATTCCAGTTCTGGTCTTGACAAGAAAGACAGAGTACGAACTGCAAGATGCAAAGGCAGCTTCTGTAATTGAGAACATACACAGAAAGAACATGAATGTAAAAGATATGGCTGCCGCATGCAGTTTTCTTGCAGAAAAGATGGGCAAGTCAAAGGCCGCACAATCATTAGGCATGTCAATGTCAACGTTCAAGAAATACCATGGGTTTGCAGGGGTGCCAGAAAAACTAAAAGATCTGGTGCCAAAAATGATCTCAAGGGACCAAGCTACAAAACTGTACCTAATCGTGCCAGATATTTCAAAGGCCTTGAAAATCGCTCATAGAATTTCAATACTTGATACACCTGCAAGAAAGAGATACCTTGAGACATTATGGTACAATCCCAACTCGTCGCACAAAACTCTGATGAAAAAGATCAGGTCACTTTCCATACAGCAACGCATTTCATTGAATCTTTCAAAGGGAAAGAGCCGTGGACTAGGTACCCAATCTAGACGTCAAGACATGGAGCCGCAGGAACTTGCAAACAAAATTGTTACTGACTGGCTAAAGAGAAAAGGGTACTAGAATGGTATTATGGTTCCATGGAACAAGATTGTAAGGTGGCGGTACCTAGTTACATTAGGTATGCCATATCTGTTTTAGTGAGCCTCGCAGAACTCGAATTTGAGATTCAAATATGTAAGAGCCTGACAAAATATTGATTTAAAATTTATGTCTAATATTTTGGTATAATCCCGTCTTTGCAGAAATTACAACGATAGATGCTATTGCAATTGCAAGCATCAGAGGTGCGATTGAACCAAATTCTGGGACCTTAGCGGATGCAGTGCTAGTTACACTGGCGGGAACAATAGTCCCCTGAATTTCCCCGCTTGGGTTTTGCACTGTGTGTACGTTCACGAAAGTCTTGCCTGATTCGATATTGGAAATTAGGGCAGAAATAGTGAGAGGAGAGAGTCCTGAGCAACCTGCGCATGTAGTAGATCCACTGAGATCAGCAGCGGTGATATTTCCTTGTGCCAAAACTCCATCAAACTTTCCAGATACGTATCCAGTACAGGAGGAGGGAGATCCGCCAGATAAGACTGATATGCAAGATGTCTCGTCTCCGCTTGACACGGTGTTAGGACTAGGATATAACCATACAGCTATGTTCCCACTCGGAGAAAGATGGATATGCGCCATGAAGACATTGTTGATATTTGAAACAACCAGCTTGTATGATATACTCTGACCGTCTGGGCTCAATTGAAATGTTGCATTACCAGTGGCCTGAGAACTGACACCTGGGGCGGCAGATAGTTGGGCAACAAAAGTCTGCGGCGAGGATGACTGAGCAGCAGAAGCAAATGAAAAGCTTGTGGTAAATGATATTCCAGCTACCAACATGAGTACAGCAACTATCACACAAGTTGTGCTACTTTTTATGGGAAAAGATAGCCAGAACTTTCTCTTAACATATTCTGGACTTTGTCTATAATTTGATTTGAGTGTATCTAGAAATTCTTTGTTTTGCTTCTTAGTTGTACTCAAATCTTTGTACCTTTGTTACTGTCACATAGTCAGCACAAAGGATAAGGGTTATGCAGATTCTCATTGCAGTTAGTTACTGTAGCAACACCTTTTTGAAGATCTAGATAGGAACTACAAGACATATAGCGGAAACAACACATACAAAAGATTTCTTCCGACAAGAAGATAAGCCAAGATATTCTAGATGCACTGCGACCAAGGTTCTCTTGGAGGCCGTATGTTTTGCGTGCATATTTTGACACACAGATTCTCATTGCTGATAATGATCCATTTGATTTAACAACCTACGCAACTGAGTTACCCCAGTGTTAAATGAAAGCGAAACTGGAAACTCGAAGAGACTAGTAATTTTAGCAATTTTATGCTGCCTACAGACCTCTCTCTTGAAGTATAGCGTCAAGACCCTTGATTTACGTATCTCCCGCAGAAACAGTCGGAAACGTAGCAGATCTGATGATGAAAAATAGCACACAAACATTATTAGACACATTCTACTATCCAACCGTAACGGCGGAGATGGGATTTGAACCCATGAACCCACTACGGTCGGAATTTTTCAGATTCCCGCACTGCCTTACTGTGCGACTCCGCCATTCTTCTTTATACAAAATTAGCATAAAAGTTTAGGTAATACCAGTCACTGCATCTGTGAAGTACCTACTTGATTCGTTTGACGACCTAAACGAGTCTATCGCTTTTTCCAAATCCATTTTTAATTTCATCAAAAGGCGCTTCCTACCTTTGCTTTCCTTGCCCAAAAAAGGGAACTGTCTCCACGGTGAATCCTGATCTCCCCTTCCAGATCCTTTTTCATTATCTTAGCCCAACCACTACCACTTACCGGATCGTATTCGTCATTACCATCCCACGTAAATTCAAGTCTCCTTTCACCACAACATTCGACAACTCTGCCGTCGATTTCTCCATGGACTAGACCAAACTGAAAATCTCCAGTATTTTTTGATCCTATCTTAACATATGCCCGAACCTCCATATTGAAGTAATCGGCATCCCATGTTTCCATTTTGTATATGTGCCAGGTGCCTGCAAAACCATTATCTTTAGCAACCTTTTTGCGCAACTTCGCTTACAAATGATGAATTGCTGTTTAAATCTATAGGAGTTGCGTTGATCTTGTGTTCTTTCCGGGAATTATTTTGCACCTCTATCAAGTTGGTGGAAATGAACCAATCAATTTCAACAAAAATCAATAAACCTGTTTACTAATATTAGCGAACAAAAAATAAGATCTAATCTGCCTGACATTTATTCGTAAACGTTTCTGGTCCAAAAATAAGACCATGATAGTACCCAGTCCCCCCGATCCAACATCTTTCTCAAAAAATACGTGGTGACAGTATTGTAGATCAAGCGAATCTCGCTGCCATATGCAACAAGCGCATCAAGGGCATGCAAGTCTATGATGATGTTTTTCTCGTCTAGTTTCTGAAAGTCCGGATTCGATTTCTTGCAGTAGAATATTTCTTTTAATGGAGAGCGCATGAAAGGATCCAATCTTACCAACAATGCAGTCTTTGTTTTCTCGATTGCACTGAGCTTCTGTTTGTCGTAGCTCTTGATGTTTCTGATCAACTCCTCCATGTTCTTGCTCTCGTTGATAGCCTCCTGCAATACAAAGTTCATCTGGGCAGAAAGGTCGACGTACTCCTTTTCTATTCCCTTGAAGATTGTCTCGCGCATCAGTTCTCTGATCAACGCCGGGTCTCCAAGATCAAACGGATTGATTTTCAGGTTCTTGTCAACGGAATAATATTCTGTGTCGCTTTTTAATTTCGGAATGATGTTTTTCCATTCTCCTTCGACGTCGACCACCATGATTCTGATCTTGTGAGTCGATTCGTAATTTTCTGATTTCACCACCAAGTTCATTGCAAATCTCGTCTTTCCAGTTCCCGTCTGACCGGTGATCAAAACATGCTCTGAAAGATAGTTCAGTGGAAAGTTGAAAGGCAAACCGTTTGACAGACTGCCAACATTTACTCCCCAGTAGTCAAGGAGTGGGGAGTTGTCTAGTCTGAATCTTACAAACTTGCATCTCGGGCAGAATCTTCTGTCTCTTACAAAGTTGCCACATATGCAATACCAGTCTTTCATTACACAGAAAATGTAATCAGATTAAAACTTCTTTACGTGTGTATCTTTCCGATAGAGATGCTGTTTTGTATTTGCAGATTTACTTCAGAAATACTTTCAATGATTCTCTAAGTTCATCGAGCATATCTTCAATGGAAGGAAGCGGTTCTCTTATGAGTCTGGTCAGGTTTGGCAAATGCTCTTTTAATATATCTGCTGTTCCCTTGGGGAAGAACTCGTCAATATTTGAGAATTTCACATCTTTGGCTTCACGCTTCTTTTCAAACATCTTTCTTGCCTCTTTCTGATCAAACTTCTTTTCTTTTAGCAGCCTCCAGACGTCATAGTAATCTCTGATGTATCCACGCTCCAATATTGCACGTATTTTTTCGCCAACTATTGTTTCAAGCGAGTAGACATTGACTGAGAATTTTGGATAGTCAAATTCGTTTGGGTCATTTGGAACTGGTCCATTTGTAATATTTCCTTTGAATTTCTCCTTCGTGACTTCGATTTTTATCATCCCCTGATAGAGTGGTCCAGAGTACCTCATCTTGTACTGGAGGTATCCTGCATTTGTAAGCGGTTCATCTTTGGGTTTTCTTCTTAGTGTTATTCCACTTTCTCCTTGTACTAGTGATGGAACCTCGCTGTATAGTGCACTGATAATTGTATTCCAGTCAATTTTGTCCAGTAATGTGAAATCCAAGTCTTCAGAGAGTCTCCAGTCTGAAGGAAAATAGACTTTTGATATGGCAGTACCTCCCTTGAACGCAAGACTCTTTCCTACTGAAGATTTCTGTATTCCAAATAATATCCATCCGAGCACATAATATTTTTCCACATCTTCTGCTTTTAGCTTCCAGTCTCTTGCCAGTTTTTTTATGATGGCATCTTGTATCATTGTGTCCATCTCTTCGGATCTATGGTGGCGTTGACTATGATATTCCATCTTTCTTTTATGTGTCCTGTTTTTGGTCTGGTCGGATCAAGCATTGAATATCCACTCTTTAGTTTTGCATCAGACAAAAGATGCAAATAATCATTCCATCCAAAAGTTTCGCACAGATACCCTAATCTTTTGATAACTGCTGTGTTACCAATTTTTTTTGCATAACTAACGAGTTTCTCCATGTCGATTTCGCCTTTCGAGAAATAGATAGACTTTGCTATTTCTTCTGTGCCGTTGCAATGTTCCGGATGATCCAAACAGTCTACTATTGTTTTTTCTACTGACGAGATCACAATCTTTCTTTTTTCTATCTCAACTTCCTCGGTCCCAAATATCTTACGTTGCTGAATTGTTACAAACACGTAACGCGCATCAAGTATGGTCCTAGAGTTCTTGGGTTTTGGGACCGCGATGTAAACAGATGCAGGTGTCTGCTCTGTCAGGCCGTGATAATTCAGCGCACTCCAATATCCTATGTAGTATGGTTTCGTAAGAAGTGAACCAATGACAAAACTATGCATGGTGTAACTATCAGCACCCTTCTCCCCAGCCTCAAGTGGGGAGATGACATATACTCCTCTTCTTATTTTGAGGATCCATTTCTTACGTGTCAACTGATCAAGGAAGTTCTTTGGCTTGTCAACCAGACCCTTAATGTCATCAAGCGTGAATATTCTCTTGTTCTTGTAGCTTAACTCTGACAGTATCTTAGACTCCCTGTCTGACAATGTTCGCCTATATTTTGTTATGGATATTCGTCTCACCACACGCTTATCGATAAGAGAATATAGGTTTAGTTGCTTAAATAACTATCCCTCGCCAGCATGTGGGGGGAGGAGTATCCCCTACCACACATCTTTGCAAACCCAGCACAGCTTGTGCAGGTATGGCTTTTGCTACCTCATGACTACCTTTGCCTCCATGTGGATCATGCAGCAAATCTCCTGGCACCTGTCGCAGGTCCTCTTGCAGTGGTTGCATGTGTGGTTCTTGCACGTCTTGCACTGCCCGTCTATCTGGTCCCTCGTCACAATCGACTTGCACACTCCGCACTGCCACAGCTCGTTCATCAAACCACCCTCCTTGCAAAACATCCGGGACA
>JBOGRA010000100.1:0-5674 GCA_050749325.1 Nitrosotalea sp.
GTACAAGATGCCATAAAATCAGGTGCGCGAGATTATGTGGTAAAACCATTTGATAGATCTAACGTAGCTATGGTGATAAGCAAAGTTATCAGGGCGAAATAGTATGATGGTGACGTCTTAATTGTTTATAGATGATCAGGAGATTACTTACACAATTATAGTATATGAATATGAAATCTAATCGCAGTGATTTACAACAATTAGAATGTGTCATAAATTCATTTATTGTTTCAAAAACAATCCCTTCCTTTAACATAATACTTGATGAACCTGTTAAATATTTTCTTAAAAAAATACAGGAGGTTCAAATCACAAATCTAAATTCACTTGTTCCAAATTTTGAAGAAGCGCATGTAATGTCTGCAGTGTATGTCAAATGTAGCGGAGATTTGAATATCGGAGTATTATGGTACATGTTGGAGGAAGAATCAAAACCATTGGCAGTCAAACTACTTGGAGCGTCACACTTGAATAAATTTGACAAACTTGCCGTTTCATCTATTTCTGAAATTGGAAATATATTAACTGCATCAATTGTTAATGCTATATGTGATGAAGCCAGGTGTAAGATTTACACATCTGTACCTGGTTTTGCCGTTGAATCGCTAAGAGCATTACTTGAAACAATAGCATCGGATTTTGGAGACCAATCTGATACTGTAATTGCGTCGGTTGTAGAGTTCTTTGGTGTCAATTCAAAAATCAAACTAAAAATGATTCTTGTTCAAGATCCGAAAGAAACAAAGAAACTCATAGCATAATAGTTGACTTTTGATGAATAGTGTAATCGAAGTGAAAATGGGTGGATTGGAAATAATACGTGAGGAAACCGATGAATTGAAGACTTTCGTAGGTTCATGTGTTGCAATATGCCTTTTTGATATTAACGCCAAAATTGCAGCTATGGCTCATGTCATACTTCCAAAGAAAACTAATGGCAAGCAGAATGTTGCAAAAAATGAAGTTGGAAAATTCGCAGATACTGCATTTGCATGTATGTTAGATAACATGATCCAGATGGGTGCAGATCCTACTAGAATTAAAGCCAAGATGGCAGGAGGTGCCACAATATTTTCTCACGAGTCTGAAACTAGATTGTTTAATATCGGATCGAGAAACATTGTAGCTATAAAACGGATTTTAAAAGAAACTGGCATACCACTTATCTCTGAAGACACGGGAGCAAATTTTGGTAGGTGGGTGATATTTGCCCTACGTTCTGGCGACATGACAATAATGTCAAATCTTAAAAAAACTAGAAAAATAATTTGAATTCGTTTTAATATTTGATTTAAAATATTTAGTTGACAAAATACTGGCACGTTCTTGTAGTTTTTTTATTATCATAATGAATAGATATTGACATTAGAGGACCATTTCTTAGATAGGTAAATAACCTACTTTGAGGTTAGTACTACTGGGATGATAGGCAATTGGAAATCCATCTATTGGATATCAGAAATAAATTAATTGTGCTCGCTGTTGTAACTGGAATTTTTCTTCCTGTAAGGTTGGTTTTCTATTCCTATGTTTCATCACATTGGATTGGCAGTTTGGGCTTGACCTCTTCTATTATGCTCACTGTGACCTTTCTTGCTCACAAGAATAAACTTGGCCGTTTTGGAAATATCTTCGTAGAACAGATGACAAAAACAATGAGAGGAAGATCTGGAAAAATAGTTATGTGTTTCTCATTACTTTTGATCGTCTATCTTGCAAGTACTCTTGTCTGGATTGAAAGAGGAGATACAACATATTCTAATGAAAAGCAAATTATTTCTCAACTTGTATTTTCACACTCAGATCTAAGCTCATCTCAAATACAAGACATGAATCAAATATTGCAAGTGCATAAAAATGACATTTTTTTTATGTTCTCACGTTTTGATCAAATTGTCTCAATGACATATGCAATAATGAATGACGCGATGGGTGGATGGCTCGTTAATCTTGATACAATATTATTAATTGAGCAATTCGAAGTTTTAGGTCTAATATTTTTTTACAGGAAATTATATGTTAGTCCTTTACACGTTCATCTACCATGATATGTTGTCTTTGTGAATTGAAACAAGAATTTTAGCTCATTTAGCTTTTTCTTTCTATGTAACGGATCCATATATTGTATCTTAATGTGGTTTAGCTTGTGTATTGTAGAAATATTCAATCTTATCAAGTCATGTGACTCATACGATGTAATTTATGGTAACGCTAATTTCGTGGTGTGCACGGTTTATTTTTTGAAATTGGCTTTTGTAAATATGTTCGTTCATTTCACACAACCATAAGAGTTAATGCCTCATTCTGAACATAAGAGGTTGAGATGACTCAGCAGCCTACAGAACCTGAGAAAAAATCACTGGTAGAAGATCTAAGTACTCTCACTGGCAGAGCATTTAAAGAACTAGATTCTACAAAGACAGAACTTCAGGAAAAAGAAAAACTTCTAAATCATTTGGCATCTGAATCCGTGGAGAAAATAAAGGAATTATCCAACATAAATCATGATTTACAGGATAAAGTTGGTTTTTTACTTGACCTTAGCGCATCGTTAAACAAGAAAAACGATGAACTTGTCAAGTCTAATCATGATCTTGAACAACAAAAGTTTCAATATAATAAAATGACCGTAGAATTAAAAGAAAAACTTGACAGAGTTCTTGCTAAAGAAAAGGAATTGTCTATACAACGCGACTTTCTTGTAAAACAGGTGGATGAGAAAACTCAAGACTTGATAAAGGCAACAAAATTCACTGTCATATGGGAATTAGCTGCACGGCTTGCCCACGATCTACGTAATCCTTTATCCATAATAAAAAATACTATGGACATAATGCGCGTAAAACCAAATATGCGAGTAGACGAAAGATTACAACATTTTACTAGGTTTGACAGAGCAGTACAGAGAATGGTACATCAAATTGATGATGTCTTAAACTTTGTAAAAAGATCTGATTTAGCACTTCAAGCCGCTTCGATTCTATCCCTACTTGATAGTGCCATAGGAGGTGTTATGATTCCACCTGATGTAAAAATATCAAAACCCATTTTTGATATCACGATGAATTGCGACTCGCGGAAACTCGAAGCTGTCTTTTCAAATCTAATCATTAATGCGATTCAAGCCATGGAAGACAAAGGGACTATAAAGATTGAGATGACAGATATGGGCTCAAGCATCCAGTTAGACTTTGTGGATACTGGATATGGCATATCTGCTGACATACTTACAAAAATATTCGATCCTCTGTTTACGACAAAACAAACAGGAACCGGCCTTGGTCTCTCAATTTGTAAAAGTATTGTGGAGCAGCATGGTGGTACTATATCTGTGAGATCTCCACCTACAGTGTTTACTATAAGGCTACCAAAAAATATATCGACAAAATATGAAGTACCTTCTCTTCACACTGCATGATCTAGAAAATACTTTATTTGGTAAAAGAAACACTTAACGTAGTTTACTCTGTTGCATGATGCGAATGGCTCTACCATCCTCTAATGTGTATTGAACAGAGACTATCTTATCCAACGGAATCTTTTTTGACATGACATACAATTGTTTTTGAATATGTCAATATTCATTTTTGCATATTTCAGGTTCTGGACTGAAGTGATCAAAGAGAAATTTTGCAATTGCCAATTTTATGACGATGCTACTTGAACAGTTCTTGCTTCTAGATATGTCATCCAGGTATCCTTATCATAGACTCTGACATTACGATACTCATTACTCTATCCAATGCAATGTACGCACTTGGTACATAAGATAAAACCTATAGAATTTTCATTCATTGTTAGATTCCAAAGTGGAATCACAGATAAGGTTAATGCATATTCTTCAGTGCACACGAATTTTCTACTTTTTTGACCAAAAACTCTAATGAAAATGGCTTTTGCAATATTTCAATAGAGTCTTTTAGAATGGCAGATGCATCATCTAGAATTCCATTCCCGAATGCAGAAGCAAATATGATTTTTTGATTGGAGCGTAAATCAAGTATCTCCTTTGCTACTTGTACGCCGTTTTTCTTTGGCATTACAAAATCTAGCAAAACTACATCAAATGGATATGAACCGTCAGAGCAGTTTTCCAACGCTTTTTTATATTTCGATACACATTCCTCGCCATCTCTTGCTACTGTGATACTGTGTTGGTTTTTTTCAAATATTTTTCTGTATTGTAAAGCTGCAAATTCGTTATCTTCACCGGATAGTATTCTGAGTCCCATGCTATGGTTTTATTTACATAATGTATAAATTAATACTAGTTTGTTCACGGTGCACAAACATCTAATTGAAAAGAGACTTTTGAAATTTTCCGTTATTTACATAATGCGTCAAAGGAATGGAAAAAAGTATGGTAGCACCGCCCTCTGGATTGTTATATGCCTGAATATTTCCATCATGAGCGTCTATGATTCCCTTACATATGTATAATCCTAAACCATTGCCATCTAGATTTTCTTTCTTGTGACTTTTTGTAACAAATTTGTGGAATATTTTATGAAGTATCTCAGGATGTATCCCAATACCGGTATCACTGACTCTAACCTTTGCCATGTTGTCATTATCAAGAGATAATGTTATGAGTATGCTGCCATCACACGTAAATTTTATTGCGTTATTGATTATGTTTCGAAGAACTTGGCCAATGCGCACCTTATCAGCCTCAACCTCGATATTTCTTGTTAATTCTGTTTTTATTGATACGTTCTCATTCACACTTAATCGAGCTGCTTCGGATATGTCAGATATAAGCATGTTAAGACTGAATTTTTCAATTGATAACTGTAGTCTGCTATTGTCTATTTTTCCAAGATCCAGCATCTTGTTTGCCACTTCTTCAATTTGGTGCGCTTGCTTTACGATTCCGGAAAGGGCTTCTTCTTTATCCATATCTCCACATTTTGCAAGTTCGACAAAACCGTATATTGGATTGAGAGGACTTTTAAGCTCATGAGACGCTTCGCTAATAAATTCGTCTTTTAATATGTTTAATTTCTTAAGCTTTTCATTTGCTTTTTGAAGAGATTTTGTTTTTTTGATTACCTCATCAGTTAAATCTCTATTTATCTGGTTTACAAAGTAACCAGAGGCTAAAGAAATGATTCCAGCTGCCATTATCATGGTAATTTCTAATGTTAGAAATTTTTGTTTGTTTCCATCTACAGCAGTTTCTATATTTTGATACGATTCTTCGGTATATCTTAAAAGATCATTTTGCTTTGCATATAGTGCTTCTCCCTTGATCTTTAAATCTGTTGCAAGAGTATTTAGTTTAACATTATCAATCTTGTCTCCTGATTGAAAGATATTGCTTGCCATCTGTTCATATTCAGTATTGAGTTCTTCTATCTCGGCCATTTTTGTTAAAGTGAGACTAAACTGCGAACCTACATACTCTTGTGGTAATGCGTTCATACCTATCTTTATAATGTTTTTTGCTTGCATGATCTGATTGTTCATAAGATTATTGTAATTCTGAAACTCCTTTTCAGATAACTGAAATCCCTGTGTATCTTTTATTTGTAAGGATCTTATTGCATTGTTGGATGAAATTTCTTGGTTTTTTTGAATGTCATTCATCTGAATTATTGTCTTTTCAAGCGGAGTGTTAAAATCCGTTACAATTCTCATTTGATTGCTAAAAGTATAGGTAGTAGAGATACTC
>JBOGRA010000101.1:0-5637 GCA_050749325.1 Nitrosotalea sp.
GAACGTCTGCTTCTGGTTACCATGGGTTGGTACCTCCATTATTATTCAAAAACTCTATGTTAGCAAGTGTTCTCCTTGTAGCGGGGTCCGCACCATTTTAACTAGTACAAATGCATTGAAAGTTTATTACCTCTCCAAAGTTAGCTAGGCTATGGCTCTAAAAGCTGCTCTCACGATGTCAATAATATCCATAATCATGTTGGCGATTTATGGTATTGATGTTACTGTGGCAGGTCCTGAAGCGAGTTCAAATGGGATGACCGGCTTTCTTCCAATGGATGATAAAGCTAGGGGATCTATATTTGGGATAATACCATCTGTGATGCTGATAGTATCATTCTTTATTACACGAAAAGAACCATCCAGTACGCTTGGGATTCTAGTAATTATTGGAGGTGCCATGATTATTGTTGGCACAGGTGTAATTCTGGCAATATCTGGAGGTCAATCTCAAAATACTCAAACTATGCGAGACTTTGGGCCAGTGTTGGGCATAGGAGCCATAATAATATTTCTGGGCGGTCTTAAAATAAAGAGATCAAAGAGATCAGTTACAACCTAAGATTACTTCATCTAATCCATTAGGTAATGCATACCATCTGGGTGAGCAATAAACGAATATCTTCATCACGTTCCATGTCTAACTCGTGCTTGACACAAATCCAATAAAACTGGCTTGAAGTGTGATAAAAAGTGGTCCTATTTTTGTCACATAAAATAGGGTTCTGTACAATATAAGGGACACACCATGAATTTTTCTTCTTGTAAAGATCGGGACATCTATTCATACTATTAATTTGTGAAAAAATGTCTTCTCCATTCTATTAATCCTACGTGTTCTTTTTCTTCATTGGAAAAAAACTCTGCAATTTTCTTTGCTTCATTTGCTCTTGATTGTAAGAGATCTTTTTTATAACTTTGTTTACATAATGAGTCAATGAACGATGAACTATAGTTCATACAATCATACAATGCTGAATATTGTTCGTATGTGATAAATCCTAATATGTTTTGAATTAGAGGTAATTTATCAAGCCTCTCTTTGAATATTTTAGGATTAATTTGATCAATGTCTTCTAAAGTAACTTCCTCTTTTTCATTATCAAAGTTAAATCCTCTTGATTCTAATTTTTGAAAAATTGTTTTCATACTATTGAAATCATCATCAAAAGTACATAGAATGAAATTTACTATGGATTTTCTATTTTCTTCCCATATTTGTTCACGTCTAGGTTGCTTTTTTTGTATAGATAATAAGATAGCACAAGTTAAACCAAATAATACAATTGTCACTCCTGCATACATTTGTATAGTTATTGACTTAGGGTTAGACGAAGATCCAAATAGTGATTCCATTATGCTTTGTAACGCAACAACGAAACCACCACTGGTTATAGCGATCACCATATCTCTAGCAGTTTGATATCCCATCTTGGCTTTAGTTTAGTATTAAGATCTTTTAAAACGCTACTAACTTAATTGACTAGCATTTTGAATTAGTGTAATCCATTTGTTATCTCCACAGATTTTAATTCCACATTTTTCAGCAGGAGTCTGACCATTCAAGCCCATGTGCGGTCTAAGATAGTTATGGAACATCCGATAGCCATCAAACATTACTGAATCATCCTTTTTGATTCCTCTCATGATCTTCTCTCTATCTCTAAATTCACCGTTTAACCTTTCCATTTTGTTGTTATTCATGTCATTTTTGAAATGTATGTACTGTTTGACAATGGCAAAAATCCAATTGCGAATATGGTCAAATATGGATATTTTTACTCACAACTTTCCAAATCTTTTAATCCCAAGTTATGGTCTGCCTGTATGTGAAAACAATAATTCTGTCTGGTGGCATGGGAACAAGATTAAGGCCATTAACAGATTATCTCCCAAAGCCACTTTTACCTGTAGATGGTACACCCATAATAGAATGGCAAATTCAATATTTCAAAAAATTTGGGATCGATGAATTCATTATATGTGCAGGTTATCGTGCAGACCAACTGATCAGTTTTTTAGAATCTAAAAATTTTGGTGTAAAAATAAGATTTTCTGTAGAAAAATCCCCTCTTGGCACTGGAGGGGCAATACGCAAAGCGTGTAAGTATGTTGGTGATGATGATTTTTTTGTAATAAATGGTGATGTTATAACTAATTTGGATTTGAATCGACTAAAAAGGAAACCTAATTCGATTGCAGTGATGCCATTGAGAACAAGGTTTGGCATAGTGAATCTCAATGGGGAAAAAATTGAAGAATTCAAGGAGAAACCTGAATTGTTCAACTATTGGATGAATGCTGGGATCTATTACCTTCAAAACCGAGTCATGAACATGCTTCCAAAGTCTGGCAATATAGAAAATACTACCTTTCCATTACTTGCTAAAATGAGAAGTCTGTATGCAGTTAGATATAACGAGGCATTTTGGTATTCTATTGATTCACATAAAGATATTGTGGAATGTACAAACCAAATGCAATTAATCCGGTATGCCTCTTTCTTACAATAAAGTGATACATGTTGCGACTTGGATTTAGCCTTGGATCTTTGTTGTCAGTAAAAGAAATAATGGAATGCTCACAGATTCTGTCGCATTATAATCCAGATTCAATATGGATTCCTGAAACATGGGGCATGGAATGCGGTTCTATACTATCTGCAATAACCTCAATAGCAAAAAAGCCAAAACTTGGTTCATCAATCATCAACATTTATTCGCGTACTCCTTCACTTATTGCAATGCATGCAGTGACATTAGATACACTTTCTGATGGTAGATTGATTTTGGGATTGGGTGCAAGCAGTAAGGCAATTGTTGAAAATTGGCATGGCTTGGAATTTAAAAAACCACTACAAAGGATGCGAGAATCTGTTGAGATAATAAAGCAAATAATATCTGGAAATAAAGTCAGCTATCACGGCGAATTTTTTCATATTCAAAATTTTAGATTATTAACAAAACCACTAAGAAACAAAATTCCAATTTATCTGGCCGCAATTAATAAAAAAATGGCAGAGTTAACATGGGAAATAGGAGACGGAGTAATATTTTATTTGAGACCTTTGGAGGAGATGCGAGATATGATTCCGAGAATGCAAAATAAGAGAAAAATTGACGTTGCATGTCAGTTGATAACATGCGTATCAAATGATGTAGAAAAAGCAATAATGAGAACAAAAAAGACAATAGCATTTTATGTGTCTGTAGGAAAAATCTATAGGGAATTCTTGGCAAAGAATGGATATGAAAAAGAAACAAGGGAAATATTTGAAGAGTATGAAAAATCAGGCCTAAGTGAAAGTTATAAATTTGTCTCAGACTCCATGATGAATTCTTTGGCATTGTGTGGAACTCCTGATAGCATACAAAGAAAATTGGTCCAGTATATCAGAGCAGGGGTGGATTTGCCCATACTTCAGTTCAATCCTGTTGGCGATGTTACCGAGTCTTTCAAACTACTTGTTTCCACATTGGAAAGTGATATGACATGAGAAGAGTAGGCATTGTATCGTCAGGTCTAACTAAATTCACAAAAAATGATGCCTCAATAGAATCACTCATGGTATCATCTATCAAACCTGTTTTTGAGGATGCTAGAAACCTGACTCAAAAAGATATCGACGTTGTTTTAACATCTACCAATGCAAATGAAAAATATCTGGCAAATATAGTTTCAGAACTATCAGGAATTTCGCCAAAAATTTCTCATTCAGTTGAGAGTTTGTGTAACTCTGGAACGAATTGCATAGTATCGGCATTTGCATACATCTCATCAGGACTTGCTGATGTTGCATTAGTTGTAGGTGCAGAAAGAAGTCATAGTCCTGGTCAGGTATTTGTGTGGGACAAATCTAGAGGACAGTACAAACATCCAATATATTGGTCGTCTCTTTTTACAGGCGCACATATGAGAAAATATGGTACTACAATGGATGATCTTGCGCATGTATCCGTCAAGAATCATCGTAATGCACTAGATAACCCGTATTCTTATTTTGAACACTCTTATTCTTTTGAAGATGTCGTGCAATCAAAAAATCTTACCGATAATGTTCGACTATTGGATTGCTCAATACCATGTAGTGGTGCTGCATCAATTTTACTTGCTTCTGAAGATGTTATGGGGAAATTTACTAAAGAACCAGTGTGGATAAAAGGTATTGGACAAAAATCCATTTCTGCAGGATTTACAAAAAATAATGATCTTTCATCCATGCAAAGCACGTCATTGGCATCTTCTGATGCATATGTGATGTCTCACAGTTCTCCATCTGACATAGATGCAGTAGAACTACATGATGCTTTTAGCATATGTGAGATAATGGCATTAGAGGATTTGGGACTTGTTGAGCGTGGACAAGGATCTACCTATGTCAGGAACTTGTATGAAACAAATGATAAGAAAATTAATCCAAGAGGAGGATTAATTGGTACTGGTCATCCGTTGGGAGCTACAGGTATAGCACAAACCATAGAGATGTATCAACAACTTAAAGGGACATCTGGAAAAAGACAAATTGACGGGGCCAAGACAGCATTAATTCACAATATGTCAGCAGCTGCAACATCTTCCACTGTGTTAATATTAAAATCATGAATAAATTTGAACAAGAATTAAAAAACAATAATTTCATTTGTAGTGAATGCCCAAAGTGTAAAAAACTTGTTTGGCCTCCATGTGAATATTGTAACAATTGTTTTGGAGATGTAATTTGGAGACCGATTTCACGAAATGCCATATTATTAGAATATTCATGTAGAAATGGAGAGTATTTCGGTATGGCAGAATTGGAAGGACGGATAAGAATAATGGGTAAGATTCAAGACGTTTCTGAATTAAAAATAGGCGAAAATCTGATTTTGGAAAAATGTGATTATGATTGCGGCGAAAAGTTCACATTTAAGTTAAAAAAAGATTAAAAATTTAAAAAATCATAAATCTATAAGATTTATTCATTTTCAAGAATTCGGCACTCTAACTATTGTAACTAGTCTTAAATTCTATTGGAATTTGAGAGTTACCTTTTCTAATTCTAAGATCGGGATATAAAGAGACATGCTGTCACTGCCAATTTTTTCAACAAAGGTAAAATCGCCTGTAAGACGCTTTAGCTCAATGAATTTCTTTCTTGGTTTTTCTGAAATGATGAGATAATGTACTGTTATGCCACCAATTGCTCCTGTTTGAATAAAAATGACATCTTGATTATTATGGTTAACATGATAAATTAGTGGAACAACTCCTAACATGGACTGTGATGAATATAAAATGACTTTAAGGAGGTCATCATAACCTTTGTACTTTAGATAGGTAATGGGAGAATCCTGTGATGATATGTATGTCTTACTCTTGTTGTGACATATTAATCCTGAGGTCATTAGTTATTAAGTTCAGAATGATTGGATGCAATAATAATCGATTCAATGGAAATAATCAACTGGTGTTATTAGAATTACCTACAAGTCTATTACTGAAGAGTATATCATATTGACATTTATGACAATAGGACAACTACGCGTCAAAGAGTTGGAAAATGCGCAAAAAGAGACAAAAAAACTCGATGAATTATCTAGGGTATTGAACAAAAAAATCGCTAGAACAAGGAGACAGCGAGGATATAATTGGGAAGAT
>JBOGRA010000102.1:0-5347 GCA_050749325.1 Nitrosotalea sp.
ACGTAATAATGCAAACTCTTACAATGAGATCAGTTCTTAAATTAAGCATAAAAAATGGTGTAGTCCATATTTAATGAATATATCTTATCATCCTTAGTCTTTCATTTTGTCAAATATCTCGTAACCTTAATTCTACAATCATCGTGATCTCAGGAGAAGGAATATGTATCTGTAGAAGCAATCAGGCCTGTTATCTGGCGGTTTTTTGCCATTTCACGAAATTTGGTAACTGCAAATCCTTCAACCTCTGTAAGCAATGCTTGTACTGTAAAGGGTTTATTCATCACTGATGCGCTCTCTGAAAGTTGTGGGAGTTTTTGTAATACTTCCTTACCATAACCTGTTATGAAGATTATTTTTTGTTTAGGAATTACTCTTTGTATCTCTTTTGCAGTCTCTATTCCGTCCATTCCTAGCATCTTTTGGTCTAATATAACTACATCAAAATATGGTTTAATTTTTCCATCAGGTTGTTTTGTGTATTGTTTGTATATGCTTTGACACTCCACACCATTGTCTGTTATCATTACCTCATGACCTCTTCCTTCAAATATCGTTCGATACGAATCAGCAAGATCTTTGTAATCTTCTGCAACTAGTATCTTAAGAGCCATTTGCCTGTCAATATAGGAAAATTATCATGATTAACCACTTGCTTGTTTGTAATGAACAATATTCGAGACAATCGTCATAACTAGAGTAAAGAAGACGCCTTTTCGCTGTCTGGAACGGGGTTTACTATTTTTGCTCTTAATCAATTAAGCTCGTTTGCTGATTTAAAATAAAAAATTGGAGAGGAATTTGGTTTCACCCAAATCACCTGATTATTTTACGGCGCGAAAAGCGAGATGTGTAACCCTCGTCTGGGAAGACACTCACCAGTCCACGTTTTTGAAACTTTTGATAAATATAGTATTCTTTATACTATGGAACATAGTGGGCATCATTAAATGGCATGGGATTTTGATTTTGAAATGTTGTTTTATCTGGCCATGATCACTGTGGGATTTTTCCTAGTTCCTATGGAATCTAATCCTCCATACTTTTTTGTTATAGGTGCAATTCTTGTGGTAGCAGGGATTGGTCTGGTATATCGTAAAGTGAAGAAGAAATAGCCTCTTACTACAGTCCTTTGAACTTTGATTCTGTTTTGAGTTTATTTATCAACTGGCTGAATATCTCGTTATGGCCAACATCTGTGAAATTCACAGTACCGCCCTCTTTTACTACTTGTCGCTCGAACTTTTCCTTGACTGCAAAAGTTACAGATGAATAGTGAATCTTGCCCTTGATCTTTTCCTGTACTGTGGTCTCGGTATCGGGAAAAGTTGCAAAATGAAATGCTATTCCGTCTGCCCAAAAAATTGTAGGTATTCCACCGCCTGCCGATCGAGCAGTTGCGATCACCTGGGTAATCCAGTCATCAAACTTTAATTCCAATACTTCGTGTATGATTAATTCTTTCCAAGGATCTATTGTTATTTCCAAACCTAGTTTCAACTCGAGTCTAGTTTTATTTAAAGAAGAATGGTTTATGAGAGGGCGCTTCCGAAAGATGGATTTAAATACTATATCGTTTGTGAGTAGCTCAGGTAATTAAAAAATGCAAGATTGGAGTCAAGCAGGCGTATACATACCATTGGCCGTTGGTTTAATCCCCGGATTCATATACTGGTGTGTCATCACTGCAATAAAGAAACACAAGTAAGTTACCACCTTTTATTCTTCTTTTTGTACTTTGCTATACAAAGTATATTTTGGGTAAAAGCTTCTAATCCACGTTGTATAGATTATGATATGTCGCATATGATTAATCACTTGTGCAAAAAGTATGATATATGAGAATCATAATTCTTTCTAGTCTGCTCATTTTCGTATTGTTTTTTGCTGGTGTCATGTGGACATCAGCAGAAGGAACTACGCAGCAACCATGTCAGCAAAATGCTCCAACTAGTGGAGAGAATCTGCCCCCTTCAACCTCACTGACAGTTGTAATTTGTTCATCGTACAGCAATAAGGCGCCTGATGGTACAACGGCGGTCTTGGGCGAAGTTCAAAATAACAACAACTTTCCAGTATCTAATGTCAAAGTTGGAGTTACCTTTGAGGATCTTAATAACAATGTGTTGGAATACAAGACTGGCACGACACTTCTTCAAGTTGTAGAACCAAATTCGATGGCCCCATTTCTAATATCTTCAACAAATGCTAATCCTTCAATTACCCAAGTAGCAGTCAACTTGGCAGGTTTTACACCAGCATCTGCAAAAGGCCAAGTGCTGACAATACCATATATCTCACTTCAGGTGTCTGACAATTTGATCCTAACTGGTACCATGAAGAACGGCGGAACCTCTACTTCTACCAATACTCATCTTTATCTGATATCATATGACGCATTTCAAAGAGTAGTTGCAGTTGATACCACAGCAGTACATGATACTAGTGCAGGACAGATGGCAAACTTTACCATAACATCGACTCCTAGCAGCCGCGCAAAAACATTCCAGATTATTGTAGAGTCTGATAACTATCAATCTCTGCCTACCGATGTTACAAATATCATTGCGTCACTACCTGTGATGATAAGCAATACAAATGTCACAAATCCGTCAGGAAGTCCATATTCTTCTATACCTGTAGATGCTCCAGTTAAGATCAGCAGCGACTTGAGGTATCTGCTTGATAGCCCACAATCATATGTTTACTATATACAAGTGAAAAAATTTGGAGGCCAGGTTGAGTTTATTGGCAATACCACAGGCATATTTCTAGGTGGCAATGACCAGGATCATACCGAGTCTGTATCTTGGACTCCTGATACCGCTGGCTCATATTATATAGAAACCTATGTGTGGGACTCTAACGGTATACCAATTTCATCTGCAGGAACTAAGATTAACATCGCGCTTGTGAAATAGTGATACCATTTAATTGCTAATTGTAGTTGTATCTATATGAAAAAATATAAATTGGCAGCTCTTGGCGGAACGTTTGATATTTTACACAGCGGACATTTGGAACTTTTACGCAAAGGTTTTTCCATATCATATAAAGTGATTATTGGGTTGACTAGTGATAAACTTGCTAAAAAAAAGGGCAAGCATCTGATTCATGATTACGCACAAAGATACACCACCTTGGAGGACACAATAAAAAGAAATTTCCAAAATGTGACATACAAGATTAGCAAACTAGAAAATGATTTTGGCCCCGCAGTTCTGGAAAAAGAAGTAGAGGCCTTGGTTGTAAGCAAAGAAACCGTATTTCAGGGCAATGAACTGAATCTACTGCGAAGGCAAAGAAATTCACCTGATGTGGATGTGATAGTGGTGCCAATGGTGCTTGCAAAAGATGGCAAACGCATATCAACCTCACGAATAAAAAACTCTGAGATAGACTCTAATGGCAATATTCTTGCTGTTGACAAGTAGCTTTTCTATATTTGAGTAATCGTTCTAAAACCTCAGAAATGCCTTTGTACATTATTGAAGGAAATAACTGATAACATGCTAAGTAAGATGTCCTCAGATATAGCTGGCCTAAAAGACGGTCTTGATCCTAAAAATATCGCATTTTGGTACCAGAAGATAATTGAGGAAGCAAAAGAGATGGCGCCACCATGGCTTGTAGATAAAATAGATGTCAAGCAAGACCCAATCTTGTATCTCAAGTTCAATTTGGATATCTCAAAGCGTGCAGTACGATATCTTATGATTGCAATAGCAAATAATCTGGATGATATGCCATATACAACTAGACTGTACTTTCTAAAAGTACAGGAGATTGTATCGCAAGAAATGGACAAGTCATTGGTATAGATTATTCTTTTGTTATCTCTACAATTTTTTGAATAACTTTGGTATCTGTAAGTCTGTTTACTCCATCTATCACCGACTGGATAAAATCCGCAAATGCCTCTGCCTCAACTCTATCCTTGAAAAGTATACTATGAGCTGATTTGTCCTTTAGCGACATTACAAGCTCATTTTCGATGATCTCAAGTATTCCAGTTATGAATATCTCATTGTTATCTTTGATGTAGATTAGGCTTGCAAGCTTTTGTGCTTCGTATTCGTCTTCACAGGTTATTTTCTTTTTCATTTTTAAAACTAATCAAACAAGAATTTGTCTACCTGGTCTTTTGCTTTTTCTCTCTTCTTTTTGAAGTCTGCAATGAATGGTTTTGTGGCATCCTTGAGGTTGCACTTGCATTCGCCACAAAGAAGCTCGCCTGCCCTGCATTTTCTTGCCCGCTCGTCTGATTCTTTTTCGGTATCAAAAAAGTATCTTAGGTACCAAAATACTGGGCATATGTTGAAATTTGCTCCCAGTTTTCGTTGCAGGTCTACAGTGGGCTGACCTCCGGTAAATGTATTTGAGATCTTTTTGTCTATTGCATCTTCTGTGTCAGTTGTAAATATGGCAGTCTCTGGAATGGAAGATGACATCTTTCCCTGCATTCCAAGCCCTGGCAAGAATTTGGAGTGAATCTGGGCTGGCTTTGGAAAGCCAATCTTTTCTGCAATATCTCTTGTTACACGCCAGTATGGATCTTGGTCTATTGCTGCAGGTATGAGAACAGGTGTTGGCTTGCCTTCAATTACAGAGGGAAGAAAGCAAGGCGCAGCCTGGATGGGAGGAAAACCTATCATTCCTATGTTTGTAGAATTTTGAAATCCAAAGACTGCCTTTACGGTTGAAAATGTTATGCGTTTTGCTATCTCAAGTGCTAATGGGTAAATTCTCTTGATGTCTTTTGTGTCCACTAGAATCTTTGTCTTCTTTGGATCAAAACCCACTGCGATAATATCATAGATGTTCTCTGTTGTGTACTTTGATACGTCTTGGAAAGACTTTTCGTCATTGTACAAAAACTTTTCATCGTCAGTAATTTGGAAGATCAGATTCGCACCAAATTTTTCTTGCAAATACTTGGTAAAGATCCATGGCAACAGGTGTCCCATGTGGATAGAACCTGATGGCCCTCTGCCTGTGTACAGATAGAACTTGTTGCCTTTCTCATACTCTGTTAAAATTTTATCAAAATCTCTATGACTAAAAAAATATCCAAGCTTTAGCATCGGGTGAATCTCGCCTGTTATCTTTTCTACGCGTGTTTGTAGCTCGTCTGAAATTTTTTCTGTGCCAAATTTCTGTATTAGATTGTCATAATCAATATCGCCTTCTACGCTCCAAGGGGTTACTGTGAAATCCTCAGACGACATTCATGATTAACTGAAGTTTAACGGTATATAAAAGAAAGTTGAACACGGAATGAGTTTTTTTCTACAGAAAAACAATTGGATCAGCAGGTGCTACAGTATGCCATGCTTGCACTTGAGGC
>JBOGRA010000103.1:0-5347 GCA_050749325.1 Nitrosotalea sp.
ATTGCCGCATCATATTCACCTGGAGTGTCATCGCTTGCATCAAAGTAAGAAGTATAATCTTTTGTCTGTCCCCCATACTGTACTGTTACAGTCATGTTATCTAGTCCAGTGTCTGCAATTGGAGGTGCGCTGTCGTCAGCTCCATTATATATGAAGATTTGAAACTGATTTGTATCTCCAACAAGTGGAGGTTCATTTAGCCAGCCAATTTTCACAGAAACTTGAGAAGGCATGCCTGGCATGGCCGTTCCTGTCATGTTAAATGTTTTTAGTATGTGAGCTTCGGCAGGATGAATGACAAATGGAATCATGATAATCCCAGCAATAACAATCATTAATGACATAGCTAGCTGTTTTGATTTCAATTCTTGGTCGTGGTGTATCACACGAAACAAGATTATATGTATTATGGTACAAACCCTAATCATCGTTATGCTATTTTGCGTTTGTACCAATAGGTATTAGATTATAAGTGTTCATTAACTCTTTGGAATTATATCATGATAAAAAATAAATCATCAATCAAACTCATTTTGCTTATTTGTATAACCTTATCCGTTTTGGTAATTCCGAACATCCCCAGATCATATGCACATGCATTTGTTGTTGGTAGCGATCCCACTCCATTTGCATCTTTGAGTAAGCCGCCATCGCAAGTCGAGGTGGATTTTATAGATCCCATCGATATTAGCCATAGTCAGATTAAAGTTTTAGATGCTAACGGCAAGGATATTGCCAAAAATGATTTTCATTATATCTCAACTGATAAAACAAAAACTTCAGTTTCTTTGCCGTCCAACATACCAAACGGCATCTATACTGTGTATACCAAGGTTCTTGATCAGACAGACGGGCATACCACTACCAACGCCTTTGTTTTTGCAGTTGGTCAACCAATACCTCAAAATCTCATGCAAAAAAAAGAGAGTGTCTCGTTTTCAGATATCGTATCAGTCTATGATGCTATAGCAAGGTATCCCACACTTGTTGGACAGATAATTGTGGTGGGAGCTATCTTCTCGTCACTTTGGTTGTGGAGACCGCTGTCCAAAATCTCTGCACTAAAAGAAGTCTTTGGTCCTACCCGTGTCAAGATAGACAAGAACATGACCAAGCTCGTGCTAATTGGTTCTATAATCATCATTGGCGGAAATGTTGCCATGATTTTGTCCGAGATGCATTCAATAGATTCAGGGCTCATAGATGCCATTAGCACCAAATTTGGGCAGATTGTGACTGTGCGAATGTTGCTTTCTGCAGCCTTGTTTGGGGTGGCACTCGTCACATATCTTAAACAAAAACAATCAGACACAATCTTGTCAAAGGTACACGTCACAACATTGTTTGGACTTGGCATATCAGTACTTACCACAACTACCATAATCAGCCATGGTGCAGCAAGTGGAATAATTCTTGCACTAATTTTTGATTTTGTCCACAATGTTGTTTCATCTCTTTGGATTGGAGGAGTGATTTACCTGGCTTTTGCGGTAGCGCCAGTATTGAAGCAGATGGTCGATGAACGTCTCAGTCTATCCATTTTGACCGTGATCATACCAAGATTTTCCATAGTAGTAGTCGGACTACTTGGCGTGGTAGCAATGACAGGCCCTTCCCTTCTTTACGAACTAGAAAAGAGCTTATCCATTACCTTGGCATCGATATACGGCGAGATACTGATCATAAAACTCTCATTGGCCGGTGCCATGATTGGGTTTGGTGCCTACCACCAGATCATACTCTACAGACGGGCAAGAAATGCAATTCCAGTCGCTTCCATGCAAAAACATAGCACTTCCATGCCAATTGAGCCTAGGATCCCCATCAAGACCGGCAACGGTGGCAAACACGTTATCAAACACTTTGCCCGTTTCATAAAAATTGAGGCAATAATAGGATTCTTGCTAATTGCCTCAATCGCAGTTCTTGTTGATTCAGGCCTGCCACCAACCCAATTTCAAAACGAACTGTCACAGCAGAAAAACCAGATTCCGCATGTCTATGCCTTTACAACGCCACTTGTAGCGCAAAACCAATTTGCAGAAACAAGATTTACAGACAACGGATACAAGATAGTCATGTCAATTAGTCCATACTATTCAGGAAAGAATAATGTCACTCTATCGTTTTTTGATCCAAAAGGTAATCCACTGAGTGACATAAATGCAACAAGCATAACTCTCAACCAAGTAGACAAGGGTCTAGGCCCGTTAGTAGTAGGATACAACACCCAATTGCAGAAAGCAAGCAACGATGTCGAGGAAATATCACCTGGAGTATTTTCCATTAGCACTAGTGCTTTTGCCATACCAGGTCACTGGAGTGCACAGGTAGAAGGAATAACCTCTCAGGCCGGCGCGCTCAATGAAGTTACAACATTTGATGATCTCTATGTCAAGCCAAATTTGAACCAGCTGCAAGCAAATATCACAGAATACAAGATGCCAGACAAGGCTCAGCCACTTTATCCACTTTACGATCCTATAAGAGATGTAATCTGGGTTGGAGACTCGGCTATCGGCAGTGGCAGATTATGGGAGTTTGATATGGATTCAAAACAGTTTACAGAACACAAGATCAATGGAACCAACATCATAATGTACACAATAATGGACTTTAAAAACAACATCTGGTATTCTGACCCACTTTCAAAGGTCTTGGGTTATTATGATCCAGAGACTAGCAAGTCACAAAATTACCCTCTCCCTACCAATACAACCATATCAGGTCTTGCCATAGACAATACAGGAAACTTATGGATGACATCTGCCTCGTCCAACCAGCTGCTAAAATTTGATATGCAGAAAAAGACATTTTATTTGTACGACCTGCCAGCAAATTCTTTGCCCCTTGGAATTTCCATAGACCAGTCAACTAACCAGATGTGGGTAGCAGAGAGCAGCACTGGAAAGATAGCAATGGTAGATCCTTCCCAAAATTATGCAGTTACAGAGTACAGTCCGTTCAACAGTACACTTGCAAGCCCTACTGCCATATTATTTGATCCAGTAACGAAAAAAGTCTATGTTTCAGAGCATGACGGTACGGCAGTATCAGTTTTTGATCCACTAACCAACTCGTTTGAAAAATATGCTGTGGATCCCGATTCGCAGGATCTTCCCTTTGGAATGGCTTTTGATGCAAACCATGATCTATGGCTTGCGCAACACACCTTTGACAAAATTGCAGTGATAGATCCTAGAACTGGAAAGACGGCAGAATTTCCAATCCCGACAAATTCAACTTTTACCCAGTGGGTAACGTCGGATTCAAACGGAGACATAATACTGGCAGAACAGCGTGCAAATGCATTAGGTCTTCTCACTACCACCACAATACCAGGATTTATAGAAAACACAGAGTCAACAAGTACCCTCATAGGCGTGCCACTGCCATTCAATTATGCAGGGGTGGCAGGACCTTCCATGGCAGGCTGCCTTGTCGCAGTGGCATTTATTTACACCAAGACGGCCGGCGAAGTAAAAGAGGGTTTGAAGAATATAAAACAAAATTACATGTAGCCTAACAATTGGTAGCCAGAAATCTAGGCGCTACAAGATCTCAAGCATTTTGTTGTTTGTACCAGTTGATTTAAATTTGAATTTGACCAACTTTCACTGTGTTTAGACCTCAAACTCTGTTCGAGACCAAGTCTACACTGTTAAGTGTGATAATATTTGCACTCATTGCAGCATTATCAATTCCTGTCATAATACCCCACTTGTTTCAGCAGTTCGAGCTTTTCCATATACTTTTACACATTAGTGGAATAGGTTTTGCCGCTTTTCTTACAATAGTAGCAGCACTGGCATATCGCAACATCAAGACCCGTAGGCTTCTTTTAACCACCATTGCGTTTGGCACTTTTATCTTGGTTGAGGTGTTTGATCTAATTGATGCTGCATGGCAGTCAAAATACTATTTTTTGAACTTCTCAGCTGCCGAGATAGGCCATCTTGTCATGTTCTTCACATTACTGATGTTTGCCCTAAGTGTGTTTAGGAAAGATTGAAGATGGACAGAACAACACAGATAATTGAGGTCATTGAAAAAAATCCCGGCATAAAGTTCCGTGAGATAATGCGAGAGACTGGAATGAAAAATGGAGTTCTAGGACATTATGCAACCAAGCTAGAAAGAGATGGTATTGTAAAGGTGGAGCGAAGTCCTGGCCAGACCAGATTTTATCCTCCCGGAGTTCCACAGGATGACATGCTTTTGATAAAAAACCTGAGGCAGGAAACGCCAAAACAAATTCTTTCGTCTTTGCTACAATATGAGATGCTATCGTTTAGCGAATTAGTTGAGAAGACACAAAAATCACCTGCTACAGTTTCCCTTTACTTGTCACAGATAACAAAAGATGGCATAGTTGAAAATAAACTTGTCAACGCCAAAAAAAAGTATTACGTCAAGGATTTAGAAACACTACGAGAGATCATCGATAAATATCATCCAAGTCTTATTGAAGCCTCGGCGGATCGTCTTGCCGATACCTTCTCTTCGCTTTAAAAACTTCGCATACGTTATTTTTGCAATGATTAGTTCAGAGTACAATCATTCGAGAATGAAGATTAGAGTTTATTTAGAATTAGATAAATGCATGCAATAAGAACAAATGTGTTAATGAGAGTAGTATGTTTTTTAATCATTTTGGTCGTTGCGATCTCTCCCTTTCTTGTTTCAAAAGCTCATGGTGATGGCTTGGCTAGTGAGATTCTTCCCCCCTCCCTGATAGGAAAAATAAATGTCACATTATCTATTGCTTCCACGCCATTTTTAATTGATAACAATCATGCAGGTACTCAACTAAACCTAGTCTTAATGGATGCATCAAATCAGCAACCAATTCCTGATGCCACGCTTGCAATTTCCGCATTCAAGGGACAAGATGCAGTTTTTGGCCATATATTCAAAAGCGATAGCGGAAGTTTTGTTTTGAGTTTTTATCCACAACAGTCTGGCAATACAACATTTAACGAACAAGAGAACCCACTCTCAGGATTATTTGGTCAAAATAGCGGCAATTACGACATAAAAGGTCACGCCTTTGAATCTGCAGGGTTATATCGATTTAAAATCGAGGTTATCACAATGGGTGCATATGATAACCAGGTAAGCAAATCATATAGCGCTGGAATATCCATACCTGAATACGACAACCTTACAATCAATGACCCCAACTATGGCACTCAACAAATACAGATCATAGCATATTATGATCAGTTACACAGTGTAACATATGACCCAGTCAAAAAATTTGTCAACTTTACCATGCCGTTTGACTGGTCGACGCAGAACATAAGCCAGCTTACAGTGGTACATCAAGAGATAAGGATTCCAAGAG
>JBOGRA010000104.1:0-5312 GCA_050749325.1 Nitrosotalea sp.
CCTTATGACAACTCTGAATGGATCTTCCATACAGTTCAATACTGAATTATAGATCTTTTGTGCATTTTTTATATCAATTTTTTCTAATTGTTTTACGGATTTCTCAGACCAAATGACTTGCCATGTCATTTTATTTTAGCCCTAATTTTTTTTTCAATTGTTCAGAGGTATAAACACGTCCTGCTTTGATGTCAGCAATACCCTCTTCAATGTTTTTTATAACTGCCTTGCTCAATACATCATCCTCTCGGGAGATTTTTAAGAGTCGGGCAATCACTGTTTCATAGGTTTCACCGGGGTGATTCATCTGTTTCCTGAGATCATTTTTGATCTTTTTAGAAAGCTTGATTGTACTCTGTTCCATGGTATAGTATGGTATACCATAGTATAATATAAAAAGTATTAGCAAGTCAAAATTTAGCGAAATGGATATTTCCACAGCATAGAATTCAACATACAAGAATGAACTTTAAAGCATATCATAGAATTCTTTCTTAACTTTTTCCATCACATTCTCTACGACTTACCAGAACTATGAATTACAAAATAACGGTGAGAAAGCTCATACACTTTAGGGTTGGAAATATGCCAGCTTTTGTAAAGTCTAGATTTTCACTTTACCAGCTTACAGTCCAGGGCTACGAGTGCAAAGTTTTTTTTGTTTGCCATGGCTCCAGCCATTCGTAGTTGTTCTGGTACCATGATACTGTTTCCTGCAATGCCTGGTCAAACCGGTACCCTTGGCTTCCATCCGGTTTCTTTTTGTATCTTTGAGGCGTCAATGGAATATCTCTCATCGCGTTCTGGCTATCTACAAAGTTTCATAACGTCAAATCATTTGTAAACTTTTTTTCTGTGCTCAAATCTTAGCAGATACAGAACTGTTCCCTGATATGCATAGATGAGCCGGTAGGGTTTTACATAGACCGTCCTTTCACCTTTTAAATCATATCTTAGCGGCTTTCCCAATTCAGGCGATTCCACTATGTTTTGTATCTGCTTTTGCAGTTTTTCTTTTAGTTTACTATCTTTGATTTTTGTAACTTCTTTTTTGAACTTGTCAGACCATATTATTTTGGTAATTACCATTTGGCAAATTCCATAAAGAACTTTGATGTCTTGGCTTTTCCACCCTTGCCGCTTTCTATTTCCCGCCACGCCTCATGGATTGACTTGAGTGTTTTAATATCGTCTTGATTCAATTCTCGGTCTACCTTTTTTAAAACAATCAAACCTTTTTTTTCTGTTATCATAAATACGTTCCCATCCTTTATGTCAAGTTTTTTTCTTACCTTGTTTGGTATTACTATCTGTCCCCTACTGCTGACTGTGGTGAACATGGTTTCATTTGACATGATGTAAGATTATCTTACTAAATATTAAAGGTGTTTACTATTGACAGCAGATTATCTGCAAGTCTTTCAGTGTCTAAAATCATCTCCGGGTTTATTGGCTCTTCGTACGATATGTATAGTAGTCATGTTTTCATCTAGGCTGCCTGTGCCTTTCTCTGACATACGCCCAATCCTAAAGGGTGTGGGTTTTCTTTCTGCCATTTTGTAATATCTACTCTGTACTATTCCTAGTCGTACTATTGACATGTCATTTTCAATTTGGTTTTTGCCTCATCTGTTCCATGAATAGATCAAGGCCTGCAGAACCTGTCACAAGAAACTTATTTGATTTACCTGTCTTACCATTAAGAACCAACGTGTTGCATACTTACAGTTTGGTGGCCGCATCCCATCTCTTCTTTGCAGTTGGGCTTGCATAAATCCATACTATCGAACCGTCTTTGTCAAGCAACACCTTGTTTGATTTTTCAAGATACCGCAAAATAACATTGAGAACAGGCGGCCTCATGGTAACATCTAACTTTTTTACCAATTGTGCTTTAGAAGCAAACTCTTTGTATTCTACAAGAAGCTGTTCAACTTTTAGAATATTCTTCAGTGTAGGATTGTACTTTAGGATGCTTTTGTGTATGTCGTCTCTTGATTCCAGATCTGGATTGTGTTTTTCTGCAAACACTGTTTTTGGTTTCATTCTATACGATACATTACACACTTATTGTATATATATGTACGTACATTTATGTATTAATAGCCAAATCTCTTGTTGTATTTTTCATGATCGAACAACTCCATCAAAAGGGCTTTTTTCTCGTTGTGTATTGCAGTTATACCATAAACCAGGCGCCAGTGACAAGGCAGGTCTGCTTTGAAGACTGCGTTAACATCGTGTCTTTTGAGGTAGTATTTTGGAATCTGCTCTCGTTTCAGACGAACCCCAGCTATTTTATCACTTTTCAAGTTACTAACTATATCTTTTACAACCTTGTACAGCGCATCATCTTTGTCAAGCGCATCATAGACAGGCACAAAGTCATCGGGATCTCCTGCTGTTTCCATTCTTATCAGATGATATAACTTGGAGATTAAAACTTGATACTTTACTGTTTAGATCTTGTTTTGAGTTCCTTTACAACCTGCCTTCCTACAAGGCCTGCATAACCTGTCACACAAGAAATTTCATTTTAGTTAGACATTACAGTATGATAATAACAAGGGTTTCCAATTGTTTAAACTTAGATTTAAAATCATCTACCACTCTTGGTTGTTTTTGTATCAGAGATTTTATTTCAGATTACCAGTTCCTCAAATTTTTCGGTTATCATCTTTAGACATTATTCCGGCGTGTTCTTTTTTGTTCCAGAATTATTTCAGGTACTCCACGCCACGCAGACCCTGAAATGTACTGTCTCCCGTTAGAAACTTGATTCCCGTTTTTCTAGATATGAAATATCCTACGGCGTCAGCATATGACACGTCATGACCCTTACGCTTTAGTTGCAGCCTCATCTTCATGGCACCTTCAATATCTTCAAGCCCAAAATCGATTAGGTATTTCGAAAAGGTCTCCAAGATTTCAGATGCTGCAGTGGGACCAAACTGCTCAAGTGATCTATAAAAGATCTCAAGTAGATTGAGGTTCGTAAGAACGCCGTCATGGTCCTCAAAATAGGTCTTGTATGCCAAATTACCACTTGTAAAGGCCAGAACTGCATAGCTGTCATAGAAGAAACGGGCAGGCATTTTCTAGCCCCAGTCTTTTCGCATGGCTTCTTTCTGAGCCTGTAGGTTCTTGAACCGATACCTCCCAAAAAGCCGCCTCACATCGGAAGTTCTTCTAACTGAAATTTCCACCATCTCCCCTTCTTTTATGCCCTCTTTTTCTATTATTTCCTTTGGAACTATTACGCCATAGGAGTTTCCCCATCGTTTTAGCTTCGACTTGGCCTGCATAGTTATACATGTATAACTCCAAATAGAAAAACCTTTTGCCAAGCCTATAAAGGTACAAATTCTAGTCGCGCACCATGTAGAATATTGTTGCAATTACAATTACAGATAGTATCTTCATGAACCACAAACTTTACAGAATCAATACCTTACAGTTTTGATTCAAAGAGTTTTTTTATAGATTCTTCAAATGGAGGTTTTGCAATACCTGCCTCTGTAATAATTCCAGTAATCAGTTCTGGAGGCGTCATATCAAAGGCAGGATTTATTACATTGATGTCATCAGGGGCTGTTTTTTTACCCGCAACTCCAGTAACCTCACTTGCTTTTCGCTGTTCTATGATAACATCTTTGGGGTTACTTTTCATATCAAATGTGGAAAGAGGTGCTGCAACATAGAATGGTATGTTGTGTTGTTTTGCCATCGTAGCTACCTGATATGTTCCTATCTTGTTGTAGACATGACCAGTACGCAAGATTCTATCTGCACCTACAATCACCTTAGAAACAAGGCCATTTGACATTGCGTAACCTACAGCAGTATCAGGAATCAAACTAACGTCAATTCCGTCATGTTTTAGCTCAAAGGCAGTCAATCTTGAACCCTGCATCACAGGTCTTGTCTCTGTTGCTATAACCTTTATTTTCTTTCCACTATCCTTTGTTGCCCGTATCACTCCAAGAGCTGTTCCATAAGCTACGGTTGCTAATGCACCTGCGTTACAATGAGTCATGATTGTATCATTATCATTGAAGAGATGTGAGCCATGTTTTCCCATGCGCATGTTTATTTCAATGTCTTCTTCTGCCATCCTTTTTGCTTCTTTTACAACGCTTTCTCTAATGTCAGAGACTTGGGTTCCCGACATTGCAATATTCATTATTCTTTCAAGACCCCAAGCTAAATTGATAGCAGTGGGTCTTGTCTCATAAAGTATTTTTTTTGCGTCTTCCATATCCTGCAGTAACTTTTCTTTTGTTTTGGCCTTACTTTGCAATGCAGCAAGAGCCAGTCCAAAGGCACCTGATACACCTATGGCTGGTGCTCCTCGCACTATCAGTGTTTTGATAGCAGTTGCAACATCCCTATAGTCTTTGTATTTGACATAAACGAGTTTGTTTGGGAGTTTAGTTTGGTCGATCATAATAACGGCATTATTTTTCCATTCAACTGTTCGTAAGCTTGAATGAATCCTAGTCTCTTGTTCCAACATTTGGTCTCTGGATTCTTGCTTTTTTATAATCTTTGCAATTTAGCCATGAAACATTATATTGCAATTGTTATTCAAGTCAATAGTTGCTCAATCTTGGTACTTTAAAAAAGTATGACATTTCAGGCATGTACAAGGTATATGATGCCTGGCCGCAGCTTGCAAGAGAGTCATATTTCTCACCTCATGATACAGTTGATTATGGTCCTATCGACCACATCGTATTTGCAGGAATGGGAGGATCGGGGGCAATTGGCGACATTTTATCTGCAATACTCTCCAAGACAAACATTCATGTAGCAATAGTCAAGGGATATCATCTGCCCAATACGGTAGATTCTAAAACACTGGTAGTAACAACCAGTGTTTCAGGAGACACTGTTGAGACTCTATCGGTTCTTGACGCCGCACGAAGATCAAGATGTAAGTTAGTTGCCTTTTCTTCTGGAGGAAAGATGCAAGAGTATTGTCTCAAGTATAAAATAGAACACAGAAACATCGAAGAGATCCACTCTCCCAGGGCATCTTTTCCAACATTCTTGTATACAATTCTAAAAGTACTGGGTCCGGTACTTCCAATAAAGAGAAGAGACATCTTAGACTCGATAAAGGAACTTGATAAAACTTCACGAAAGATTTCTTCAGAGAACATGAATAAAGAAAACCCTGCACTGAGACTAGCAGAATGGATCTCAGGAGTTCCAGCCATTTACTATCCATTTGGGTTACAAGCTGCAGCTGTCAGATTCAAGAACTCGCTTCAGGAGAACTCCAAGATTCATGCAATGATGGAGGATGT
>JBOGRA010000105.1:0-5286 GCA_050749325.1 Nitrosotalea sp.
TAAGTAGCAGTTTTCCTGTTTGGTGGGTCGGTCTTATCATGATCTTTTTGTTTGCATTCGTCTATCCTATATTTCCTGCAAGAGCAACCCCAACAATTCCCATGACCGACCCTGGATATGTTGTATCTTTGTTGTATCACATGACACTACCGTTAATCACTCTTGTTTTGATTGGATTTGGATCTTGGGCATACCTTGTTCGAAACTTCCTGGTCGGTGTCTTGCAAGAAGATTTCATTATGGCAAAGAGAGCAGCTGGAATTGACAAGAAAAAAATCTTATATCGTCACGCATTGAAAAATGCTGCTCCTCCCATTATTACCGTTCTTGCTCTAAGTCTTTCTGGTTCTCTTGGAGGTGCGATAATCACAGAAGCGGTGTTTGACTGGCCTGGCATGGGAAGACTATATTATGAAGCAATAACTGTTCTCGATCTGCCTGTTATAATTGGCGCAACTTATGTCTTGACAGTATTCTTTCTTGTTAGCATATTTTTGGCAGATATATTGTATGGGTATTTCGATCCAAGGGTAAGAAGACAATGAGTTTTTCTACAAAAGAAATTTGGAAACAATTCTCAAGCAATGGTATAGGTATGACGGGAATAGGAATTTTGGTGATATTGTTTTGCATGTCAATAGCTGCATTTATCGTCATCCCTGCTGAGACCTTTAAGGAGTGGAATGATCCTGCAAGTTGGCTTACATATCCAAAATCCGCACTTCCTGTATGGGTAAACTATTTTCTATCACACAAGATTCCTGAACATTTGATTTTGAAACCTCAGGAATCTTATCAAAAATCTAATAATGTATCTGTTGTAACTAATGTCTTTGCAGTAGACTATGAGTATGACTCATTTCCAAGCGATTTTATCTACCAATATTCTGTTAGGTATACTGGAGCACCATTAGTGCAATTGTCGGTAACCCGGCCAGATGGTCTAAGCTCTGTTCTCATATCTGTACCATTGCCCAAATCTTATAATGAAACAACGTTTAGCGGTATGCTGTTTTCTACAGATGATTCCATGAAAAAGAACCTTGAAAACAATATTTTGTTCTCATTTCCTGTTACTACCGTTCCTTCACAGAATCTTGTTTTTTCAGACCGTGATCAAAACAATGCCCTAAAAGGACAGTATGTCTTCAAGGCAAAGATCTATGACGTAGATGGTACCATTGCACCTGATCAATCAACATTCATTCTAGGTGGTAAAGCATATGGGCTCATGGGCACAGACGAACTGAGACGTGACTTGGCAGTTGGGATTTTATGGGGAACTCCCTTGGCACTCTTTATTGGAATTACTGTCTCAATAGGTTCTGTGATATTGGGACTTGTCTATGGGGTATTTGCTGGTTTTAAGGGAAAGACCACTGATGAGGTAATGATGCGTTTCAATGATATCATATATGCCATGCCAGCACTTCCACTTTTAATTATTTTGGCAGTGACGATTGGAAACAGTATATTTCTCATAGTAGGATTTTTGGTAATATTTGGTTGGGTAGGGATAGCCAAGGTATCAAGAAGCATGGCTATGCAGATTAAGACATTGCAATATATCGAGGCCTCAAAACTCATGGGACAAAAAGACTTTAAGATAATATTCAAACATGTACTACCACAGCTTCTTCCTTACACGTTTGCAAGCATCGCAATCTCGGTTCCAGCGGCAATAACTACGGAGGCGGGGCTTAGCTTCTTGGGGCTAGGTGATCCAACTTTTCCTACCTGGGGCCAGATATTACATGATGCCAGTGTCTACGGAGCTGCAGAAAGAGGACTCTGGTGGTGGATACTTCCCCCGGGAATTATGATTGCAATAACCGGTCTTGCCTTTGTCTTTATTGGTCATGCGATGGATACAATAGTTAATCCTAGGCTACGACGTTAGGATTGAACTGACGAATTGTCTTTATTATTTCGTCATTGAGCCTTATAGTATATGCCGCAGCATTAGGATCTGTAGACTGAGCTAATGTTTCCGCAAATTGCGTCTTGTCTTTTCCTCTTTGGTACATCCCGCCAGACTCTTTTATGCATAGAGGGAATTTTTGCAGTTTGAGTCCATTTTGGAATAGATGCGCCATGAATTTTTTGTAATTTTCTGGAGAATACCAATCTGCATCTTTTTCCTCACAAAGCATTATCCAAGTATCTATTGTATTCTGGAACAACGCTTTCTTTCTAAGATCTTCAAGGGTCATTTTTTAATTCTAGAAGTCTGCTCTTTTCATCTTAGAGCCACATCTTGGGCAGGCACCGCCCTTGAATCTGTTATTACATGCAAGGCAGATGTATTTGACTCCCTGGCTTTGACCAAAGAATCCACCCCCGCCGCTACCAGTGTCTGTTCCCATTCCTCCCATTCGTTTGAGTGCTCTGTTCCTCAAGAAGAGGGGGAATACTATGAAAATCGCTAATGCTGCTATCAAACCATATGGCCACGGTAAAAGCATCTGTAACCCTATGCTGACTGCAAGTGATCCAAAAAGGAAAATGAGGTAAGTTTTGTAGTTTATCAACATTACCTCTTATAGCAAAAAGCTTATAAATTTTTGTCATGTTTTGTCCGAACTTATTGTTATTTCAAGTAGATTTCCATCACGATCGTACGCAAACACGTCATTATCCTCATATGGAGACTGCACAATTATTGAAACAAAGCCAAAAAAATTGTGCAGATCAGTGACGGAAGGCTTTGCTGCCCCGCTTGGGTGAGAGTGAACGGTGCCAACATAACTGGCATCTAAAGGCAGAAATGAATATGGAAAACCTGCAAATGTAGGTCCTGTATGAGAAAATGGTGGTATGACTAGGCCATCGACAAGGATCTGGCCTTTCTTGTATTTACCTCGTAAAATGAGAATTCCCTCGTTGGGATGGTTCATTTTGCAGTAAGTAAGGATACCATCTCGGATTTGTTTAGTTATAGTTACAGTTCTACGCATCCGTTGTGTTCTCTTAAATATCACAGTATATCCTTTACATAGAAACTAATTAACCTTAGAAAGTCGAGATTTCAAATTCTATGTTTTAATGATGACTTTTCCATTATTTAGACGGGTCATCTTCGCTTCCATATCTGATTTTATAGTACTGCATTCTGCCTGGTTATCTTTGATCTCTTTTTCTATTTTTTCACTAGATGTTTCCAAGTCAGTTATCTTTGATCTTTCCTTTTCCAGTTCTTTTTCTTTTGCTTCTAGTACTTTGACATCAAATACATTTAGACTAGTCTCCAGATCCGAAATCTTCTTTGCAAAAGCAGTTTTTAGTTCTAAAAATTCATCTAGTCTATCTATTGTTTCTTCGATCAGTTCTATTGATTTGTCTGAATCCTTTACTGAAACGTTTCCTACAACAACTGACTTTGCAGTTGCCTGTAAAATTGCAATTAGTGATTCTTTGTTATGGCTTGAAATAACTTCATAGGGATCGGAAATGAGTTCCTCCATCAACTTTTTCATTGGCTTATCAAATGAGGAAACATAACTGTACTTATTGAGCGGTCTTGAAATCTTGGTAAACTGTGCATCTATTTTTTCCCTTATCTGGTGTTTTTCACGAGATAACAAATCTATTTTTCTTCGTACTTCCAAGAATTTTCGATATTCAGGTTTTGCTCTTAACCCTGATATTTCTAGCTCAAGTCTTGTAACGGTATGTATCGTATCATTTTTTTCATTTCTAATCTCAACTAATCTATGGTTTTTTTGTCTCTCTTCAATTTTTAAATTATCTATTTTCTTAATGAGATCAAGTATAGATTCAGAGTCAGATTTGAAATTTTCCTGCTCATTTATTAATGTCTGCAGGTCATTTCTATTTTGAGCGATCTTTGAAATCTCTTCTTTGAGTTTATCTGCATATTTTCTTGCAAAAACATGCATCACTCTCGTATGTACTCCCAAAATGTCTCCAATTCTCTTGAGTGTTTGACTGACTTCATTATTGACAGCTGTCACATCCTCATATCTTTCAATATTAGTTAATTTGACGCTAGTTTCCTTCTTGATGGTAGATACCACCGCATCTTTGCCTCTTTTTCCTACTGTCTTTAGGTTTCTGTCCACATCATCAAGTTTTAGGTCGTCTGATTCTAAATGAAGAATTATGTCTCGTATGTTCTTCTTGTTGAGTTCGATCTCTGTTTTTAACCGTTTAGCCTCTTGAAGTGTATTTGCTATGCGCGGACCTTCAAGTTCTTTGATAATTGACGGGATCTCTTGCAGGGACGCTTCTCTTTGGAGCTGAACAGGACTGACTGGATTTTCTACCGTTTTTTTCTTTCCAAAACCAAAGACCATGATATCACTGAAGATAGGATCTTACAACGTTAAATATCATGCATAAGGAAGTATTGCTGTGAGCGATATCAGGCTAATACTGATAGGATCTCTGATTATCTTCGCAGGCTTTTATATTGCTGGTATGGCAGGTTCGCAATACCATCAGATTTCCATACAGGAAAACCAATTTGATGATTGCTATGACTATTCTTCTGGAACCGCAGTACATGTTAACTGTGCTCAAAAAGAACAAGACGCGCTTCTCTATCTTGGCCTAGCATTAGGTGTCATCGGAGGGGGGGCGTACGTTATTTTCAAAGGTATTAAGGGCCGATGGGATCAGAATGTAAAAAGTAATGAAATGCTTGGTCCAAAACATGACTAAAAATACATGATCTTTTGAGGTTCTGTCAAGTCTTCGTCGGAAATTCTCCCTGTCAAAAACCGTCGGGGTACTAATTCTTCTTATTTTTTGATAGTTCGGTTGCAACCCACTGATAGGTTATAAATCCTAATTTCGTTGCTGTTTCTATCAATTTATTATAATCTTCCAAATTTGTCTTTTTAGAATCATGGGGTATAAATTGGATTTTTTTCTTCATAAAATTTTGTCTTTTTACTTCCTATTAGGCATTCCCTCTTGTGACACTAGATAGTTAGACGTTGATGTTAGAGGACAAAAAATAGAGGAAGGATCCAATACTTTATCAGTATTAGATTCGATCAACAGAAAATTATTACATCCAGAGGGTTAACTTGGTCTGAACATCAGTCTTTTTTCTATTTTTTATCTTGAATAAATTCAAGGACATTATAATTCACCTATAGCCAACCTTACACCATCATATTTTCTGATGGATTTTTGATTTACCATACTTTAATATGGTTTTTTGTAACTGTCTACCTTTTTGAAGTTCCCAAACCACCAGATCTGTTATTTTTGACAGATATGCTTTCTGATCAGTATGATTCCATGTGATCATTGCCA
>JBOGRA010000106.1:0-5260 GCA_050749325.1 Nitrosotalea sp.
TCAACAGCAATAAAATGGAATTTAAAAAAGAATTGTTTCAAGTTGATGAATTCATACAACAAGTAGATGATGTTTGCTCTTCAATGATGGGGGAAAAGAAGATCGAATTTTTAACCCATTCCTCTAAAAAATATGCACTAACTAGCGACAAAACACGCCTACAGCAGGTATTTTACAACTTGGTACAAAATGCAGTTGACTTTGTACCGCAGGAGAAAGGCAAGATTGAGATTGCAGCACGTGAAGAAGGAGATTCTATCTTATTTTATGTTAAAGATAATGGAATGGGAATATCTGAGAAGAGAAAAGAATCAGTTTTTAAGAAATTTTACCAAGTCGATCTCTCCTTTAAGAGAAAATATGGCGGAAGTGGATTTGGCTTGGTTATTTGTAAGGAAATTGTAGAAAATCTTGGCGGAAAAATTTGGTTTGAAAGCAAGGAAGCAGAAGGAACTACATTTTATTTTTCGATTCCAAAATAATATTGAATTTGCCAAAAAACACTAAGCTTCGAACGGGATTCGATCCCGCGACCTTTACCTTACCAAGGTAACGCTCTACCAGGCTGAGCTATCGAAGCATGACATGCTCGCCCTTGCGAATCCTTATTAATCTTACTTGGTTTTAAAAATTTTTTTCATAAAACGTTTAATTTCTCCAAACTTGTGCTAATAAAACGCAGGAGTCGCCGAGCCTGGCCAAAGAAGGCATGGCCTTTGGACGCGCGGGACTTAAGATCATAAAAATGGGTGATCCCGTCTCTTAGGGGTTCGTGGGTTCAAATCCCACCTCCTGCACCTTTTATTTTTGGTGCTTTATTCCCCTGGCATTTAGAACTTCGTATACTTCGGAAAGTGAAAATACAAATCCAATGTGGACGCAGTCTTTTTCTTCACACAATAAACAGTAAAGTTCGCCATTCTGAACGGCAACTTCTGCAATTCGGTTTTTGATATTGTCTTTTACCACCACTCTGTTATCGTCGGCTGAAATTTTTTCTAGTTTGGGAGCAAATCTTGCAAAGGTTTCATCCTTTTGCATTAGATCTTCCATCATGAATGTTATGTATCCTGCAAAGCTGTTGACACCTTTCATTGCAAGATCATGTCTATTCTTCTTGTAGATATCGTGGAACCTATTGTAGACTTCTTCTGAAACCGTTATGGATTTGAAACCTGCTTTTGGCAAATTATGTACCTATACCGTACTTTAAAGTACTGATATTTAACGCTTGTGAACATGGTTCTGTTAACTTCATGGTTGTTTTTTCTACCTGTTAACTGGCGATTGGTGAAATCAATTTCCACAAATCCTTCTTTTGGTTCAATAAGCCTGTAAGTATAGCCGTCAGAACCCAAGCCAAAGGCCACACGCTCACCATCATCACCTTTGGTTTCCCACCAATCAAGAACCTCAATATTTCGTACACCTTTGAAATGACGTTCACATGTATGACCTTCTAATTCTTCTTTTATCAGTGTCTTTTTACACTTTAAACATCGGATTAAATTATTCATTATCATCCACATCACTTTTGTAAAAACTTCCATTGGTTCCACTCAGCCAGTCAATAATTTTATTAGATTTATCCGAATTAGTACGTTCATGATCTAATTCATTAGTTAGATTCTCTATTTCTTTCATCAGTCTTGCTACTCGTTTCTGATCTTTTGATGGTATCTCCTTTTGTGTTTCCTCAAAAGGCTCCTGTCCTCTCCTTCCAATTTCTATGTCTACTCCCATCATAGAAAGCCTCAGTCGTGTTATACTTGGAGAATGTGGCGAATCTAGCGACAAGCCAAAATGGTTTGATTCATTTCCACCCATTACTTCTATCGCTTTTCTCAATGTTTCTCTAACTGTTTCTAATTCTTCTATTGTTTTATAATATTTCAATACTTTTGGCGGTATAACACTCACTTTCTTCCCTTCCTAACTAATGCCGTGGGCTTGCCATCTATCACTTTCATATTCCATTCGAGTTTGTCGCCATCTTTCAGACCTAGATATACAACTATACCCTCTGGGATTGTAGCCCTTAATGATTTTGTGTCTTTTTTTGCACTGCTGGCAGTAGTTTCTAAACTCATGATAGAATAAAGTATATTCAGATTATTAAATATGTCGATTTGTCGCCAACTATAAATAATAGGTCGATGTATATGTCGATATGAAAAACATTGATGATAGACAAGAAAAAGGAAAAGAGATAGCACAGAAACCAGATCAGGTAAAGAGGATTGATGATAACTGGTATCAGGTAAAATCGCAATCTCTTGGCTATGATTCATGGTATGATGTTATTTCAACAAATGCTGGTTTTGTCTGTGACTGTCCTTGGAATCAATGGAAAAAGACGAAATGCAAGCACATCTATGCGGTAGAATTTAGCCGAACAATAAGAAAGGAGATCTGGAAGCATATTACAATATCTCCATTATCAACTCAAAATTGTCCTAAATGCAATTCTGAAAACATCACAAAATATGGCATTAGGAAGACAAAGACAGCCAAAATTCAAAGATATACCTGTAAGGATTGCGGAAAATGGTTCGTATTCAACCAAGGTTTTGAAAGGATGAGGGCTAATCCACAGGCAATAACCTCAGCCATGCAACTCTACTTTAGCGGAGAATCATTAAGAAATGTTACGACATTTCTAAAGTTACAGGGTGTTAAGGTTTCACATGTTGCAGTCTACAAATGGATAAAGAAGTATGTCAAACTAATGGAATCATACCTAAAAGATATTACTCCACAGTTAAGCGATGTTTGGAGAGCAGATGAAATGTTTGTCAAGATTCGTGGCAATATGAAATATGTCTATGCTTTGATGGACGATGATACCAGATTTTGGATTGCAAAACAGGTATCAGACACAAAGTTTACCGAAGATGTAACCCCGATGTTTGCAAAAGGAAAAGAAGTTGCTGGCAAAAAGCCATTATGCCTGATTACAGACGGGGCACAAAACTTTCACAAGGCTTGGAAAAAGGAATTTTTGACAAATACGAACCCCAAAACCACACACATTAGCAGTATTACTTTGAAAGGACAACATAACAATAACAAAATGGAAAGAATGAACGGGGAGATCAGGGACAGAGAGAAGGTAGTAAGAGGTTTGAAAAAAGAGGATTCGCCCTTGCTCTCAGGCTATCAGATTTACCATAACTACGTCAGACCTCATCAGGGATTGGATGGTAAAACGCCCGCAGACTTAGCCAGCATAACAATAGAAGGTCAGAACAAGTGGATTACAATCATACAGAATGCTAGCAAGAGATCGCAATGATAAATCGATGTCCTATATGCAGGAATGAATGGGAATCGGATAATGAGTATAGAGATGTATGGGATGAACAGTGTAGATCTAAACTATATCGATATTGGAAGCCATATGACATGAAATAATTTGACTTGAATAATTTATCAATCAGTATGCCTACAATATCTTCTCATGAAGAAACATACTAAAAAATGCAATAATTGTGGTGAAGAAATCTATTTTGATCCCAATCAAAAATCTCCTAGTGGTAAATGGATTCCTATTGATGCAGTCACAAACAAGCCTCATGATTGCCCAAACTCTAGTTTTAGACCATATAAAACGATGGGCGATGAAATAGTTGCACAAGATCGGCGTGACGATGAATATCTCAAAAGAACAAAGTATTAGTGAAAAACCAACCGCCAGTTAACGATAATAAAAACAACCATGAAGTTAACAGAACCGTGAACATAAATAATGTGACTTGGAGTTAACTTCAAGTCAATTGGGGTGTTACCAATGTGACAGATTTACTTCATCTTCAAATCACACCATCAACGAAGCTTGGTTTTGATCTAAAAAATATAACTAGGAAATTAATACATCATTTATCCTAGAGACATTTGTATTGATTTTCATGTTTTTACAGAAAAATTGTTAAATGAAGAAGACCGATTCTTGATCAAACTTTTAAGTATTTAGTATTAATGATGCGCGGTTTTTATTTACTTTTTTTGTGTTTATGCTATCAGTAGTGCGCTCGTGATTTACACACCAACGCCGCAGCACTTGGACCGCCAGACCATACCAAAGTACCTGTCAGCAGGGGCCTAAATTTGAGGTCCCTGCTGAGTTTTAGTAATTCTATATACTGGAGAGCCAGATTAGGAACCAGTGACGCGAGGATACAATCAAGAAGAAATAAAGGAAAAATTAATTGATGCTCTAAGCAAATCAAAAACTGGCCTTACTGGTATAGAGATAGCCGAAAAACTTCGTATTAACAGAGTAACAATGTCAAAATATCTCAAAGTTTTTGCAGCGGAGGGTCTAATCAAACAAAAAAGTATTGGCAATGTGAATCTATGGTTCGTTGAAAAAGGCGTGGATCAACTGAATTTTCCAGCAGATCTTTTTCAGGTAAAAAATAGATATTTGGAATATGTATTGTCAGCAGCAAGCCATGAAGCACATAATCTCATAAGGACATCACTATACTCAGGAGCAAATCCATCTAAACTGGTAAATGAAGTCATTGTATCTGCTATGGATGTTGTAGCAAATTCCTATGAAAATGGAAAGATAGGCAAATCCGAAAAGAACTTCCTTGACGAAATAATATCGTCATCACTATATCTAATTAGATTATCCGAAAAAGAGATAAATCCAAAAAAGAACATAGTCATTATTTCAACTGACTATCAAAATTCCCTTCTTGCACAAGCTGCTTCATCTGCATTTTGTACTGAGGAATGGAAAGTATCACTTTTGGGAGATATGTCTTCTGCAATAGATGTGTTATTTGATATTGATTTGCAGAGATTTCTTAACAAGATATGGATAAAAAGAGAGGGAATGATGATTGTTGCTATATTTTCTTCTACAGAGGGGGCAATCAGGTTCTTTTCTCAAGCAGTTGCTACAAGTAAGGAAAAGTTTGGCAAGCATCTTTATCTTGCATTATGTAGCAAAGTTGCAAAAAAGCCAAAGATTGCAGTAGATTTTGTCTCAGACGACTTGGAAACATTACTACAATGGTCTCAGACTGTTTTTGAAAGTTCCCAAAATCAATGAGATAACATTTTTAGTATCCTAAACGGAATATTTGAGAAATCAATTCCTTTCTCGGTAGACAATAACAAAACGTTATCTTTCACAGGAAAACTCATGATTATTACTTTCTCCCTATACGACATGGCAAACTGTACTGGTCCAAGTACCGTGTCAAACTCACGCCTCATTTTTGCTCTGAGGACCAGTTCCATGTAC
>JBOGRA010000107.1:0-5216 GCA_050749325.1 Nitrosotalea sp.
TGTGAAAGGTTGGTTCTCTGAAGGTTTGCATTGTTAAGATTAGCGTGACTTAGATATGCATTTGAATGATCGCAGCCAGACCAGTCTACTCTTGGAAAGTTTTGGTCATTGCAGTTTTTTGAATGAGGTACTGTCAATTCAGGCACTACATTTGAAGATGATTGTGAGACGGTTAAATTTCCTTGCACTGGCACAGTAGATGACAAGATGTCATTTTGAACAAACAAGCGAATACTATCAACATATTGCTTATCAGTCATTTTTCCCGCAACCCACAATTTTGCATTATCTTTTAACCAAGACATTGAGATAATGCCATTGTCGTCCGCATATGCAGGATTTCTTGAAATTGAGGATGGTACAACAATAGAGATGGACATTCCAATTAACATAACAAGTGTTGAACCTTTCATTAGGTGCACCTAATTCAAGCATATATTTAATTTGTTGAATAATGATAATTTGTGAAAACAAATGTTGATTCTAACAGTGTAGAATACCAGTCTTGTGTGCATTTTAGCAGTTACTTCCCAATTACCTTATTCTGATATCTCCCATCAGCTGCCTGTATTTTTATCCCAGATCTTTGCCTGTGCGTTTTCAACCCCTTTCTCAAGGGGCACGTAATGTCAAGTTTCTTGTTATCTTGACCACTGATTAGCATCAAGTAACACAGTTACACAATACATTAAATTCAGACTGTGCCATATAATGCAGAACGGTGATAATATATGAAAAATGAACAAAAAAATACAAGTGTAAAGAATGTGGAATGGAATTTGATGACCCCGTAAGGTTGGAGAGACACTTTAATGCAGCGCACCCTCAAAAACATGACGGTTTTAGACAAAAATGGTATTGGGAAGGTTAACACACAAAATTAACACAAAGTTGAGTTCCTAAATTCATTACGAGAGCATCAAAAAATATCATATATGTTCCGTCCTTTTTATTATCTTCCCAAGTGTAATAGTATCCAAGCTTGAGCGAACTTTTCCTTCTTTTATTTTTGCGTTCCACTCCTTTACCTTACCAAACTTGTTGGGTTCACTTATTATCTTTACAGCAAGAAATGGGTTGGAACTATACCAAGAGATCGCAGACTGGACAACATATTGTAAATCAGAGTCTGTCAGTATTGGCCAGTGTCTGCTGATTGCACTCTCAAGTGGCATATCTAAAAGCCCTAGTCGTTTCTTTATCATGGACAGGATCTCAGAAAATCTAGACGGATCTTCAAGCGCAGAGACTGAAACCTTTATGGTGTTCCCGTCTTGCAAACTCTTGTCATCATCTGCAAAAGTTAGTTTGACAGAGCCTCGTTTTCCTGAGATGACAAGATGATCTTCTTTGCTTTCAATCATACCACCCATCTCTTTTATGATATCAAATAGAACTTGCAAACGCTCTTTTGTAATTTTTTCAATCAATATCACTGTACCATGCTTGTTATCTGATGGAATAGTTACAATCTCAGATGATTTTTCTAAATTTATTTTGATACAGCTTAGTGCCGTCCTTACAAGTTCAAAGTCATCGCTTTCAAAGATCATGGTACCAGGAATTCTTTTGTCTTTGGAGCCTAGTCTGTTCAAAAAGCTGAAAATTTCCTCAGGTATATTGTGTAATTCTTGGAGTTCAATGAAAACATGTTTTCCCAAATCATCAGATTTCCAGTGAGATATGGTTGGTTCTGCTACAGTACACATTATGTTGTGCGCTGCACGTTTTTCCATTGGCACAAGTGCTACGGAACCATCGCCATCCTTGTTTGTACGATAATAGCTTGCGCCCTCAATACCAGTACACTTTAAGATGTTACCAAGATTGATTTTGGCTGTAAGTTTTTCATTTTTACTGCTAACTTTTACCTGAATCCAAGTTCTGGTTTTAGGATCAAATTCCTCCCATGTATCCATGGCAGAAAGCTCGATGCCATCAAGAGCCCCCAATTTTCTTATTTCCGGCTTGTATAACCTTGTAAGCACCTTGACATGATCATCTAATGTATGAACAGAGACCCCGATTCCCCACAGTGAATCAAGAAATTCCTTTCGCGTATAGATATCCATCGTACAGCTCCAGCGTCTGTCAACCATTCTTGGTGTTACTTGTAATCTATTGAGGATTCGATCCAATTTAGCCTGTTGTGAGAAATGTATTGAATTTATTTTCGTAAACGTATTTTTGTAGGTCTCACAAAGATTTGGTTTGTTTTGCCGAAAGCAAAGATCACAGAATTCAAGTGGATTTACATCGTTCTGGTTCTTCATTATATTTTCATCCAATTGATGCTAATTTCAATTTTTATCTTCAATATAACCTGCACAATACACGCTAAACAAACTCCTTATTTTTGGTCCATTACCCACCATATGAAAAATTCATTTTTAATACGTGGTACTGATTGACCCTCAAATATATTCAAGAAAGGACAGTTTGGAAAAACTATTGCAAAAACCTTGGAATCTTTTTTGCGATATGTGATATAGATATCCTTCCAGGCCCCAGAACTATGATTGTCAGTAGAATGATAAGTGCCAAGAGCTCAAGCTCTATTCCTTCATTGCCTGAGAATGCCTTTAACTTTTTTACATAAAATATTGCTCCAAGCATGTCAATTGCAATAAGACTGCTTGCTATCCTAGACAGCACACCCACTACCAGAAGGATGCCTCCTACCATTTCAAGCAAACCTACAAGAACTGCCAGCTCAGCCGGAAGGCCAAGACTGGAAAGAAACTTTCCAAAACCGCTGCCAAACTTTAGCTGGCTGTGTACCATGAAAAAGACGCCGACCACAATTCTCAATCCAAGATGGCTCAGATCATGCAGTCCACTAGTCCTAAGGGCAGCGTCAGTCACGCGGTACATCCAATTTGATGTCAATTATAACCTTTGTCAGTTTTTTCTTCTTAAGAAAAAGACGAGATGTTGTTTTTCCATGATCATCTTGTCATGATTACTTATGTCAAGACTTGACTAATGCAATTTTCATTTCAAATGATTGAATCACGTGTATTGTCAAGCTGATCTAATGAGAATATACCACATTATCTTCAGGTTTTGTATTGTTGTATATCTGATTAATCTGGTCATGCGTCAAAACTAATCCATATAGGTTTACGTTGGATATTTCTCCTGAGAAGAGATTTCTTGTCTGCAGACGAACTTTCTCATAATATGCACCTATCGTAATATTTGCATTTGATGTAAGATTTTGCATGGTTTTGGTTGTAAGATCTCCATTCACTAATGTTGGTATTCCAGCAATTGATGATGTTCCTTCCAGCTTTCCGTTTACATAGATTTCTATTGATGTGCCATTAAAGGTTACAGCAAGATGAGTCCACTGTTCTGGAATTGTGCTTATTGACTGTACAGTTATCCACTTGATTCCATCAAATACCGAGAAAGTTGCGACCTTTAAGGGAGGCATGTTATTATTGATGGCCAATACGAATGCATTATCATCACTTACAACTGTAAAGACTGGCGAACCTTGACTATAGTCTGGCTTGACCCACGCATATATGGTAAAGCTCTTCAGGTTGATAGCAGATGAATTTTCTGTAAGATATTGAGTTCCTTGTAGCTGCAATGAATTGCTAGTCTTATTTTTTATATTTCTTGTTTCTGCATTGTTTGTCTCATTAGACAAGAACTGAAACGATCCCATTGGAACAATGGTTTGATTTGTATCATTTACAGTTACGGTATCATTTACAGTTACGGTATCATTTACAGTTACGGTATCATTGATATCAAGTGGTTCTGATAAGACAAGCATGTCATTTTCTACCACAAATGTAGAGTTTGAGAATTGGTTGAACGAAAGAGTAGAATTGGCATTAGTACTATTGTCACATGCTTCAGCTAATTGGCATAAGGCAGACGCTTCATTTGTTGATAATTCCAGAGTTGCGGATAGAATCAAGACGTAAACTAGCGTAAACAAACTCTTGCTAAGATGAGATCCAAATCCCATGAACAATACTTACACTACAATTAGCACTGTTTCTCATACCCTATTTTGGTATGGACGAATTATTCTATAACATATTACAAGTAGAAAAACTACACTATAGATTGAGGCAAAAACGAAGGATTAGAAAACCTGATGGGCTTTGAGAGGACGTTATCAATGATCTAAAATATCATATCAGTACATATATGGATGTAAATCATTAAACTCAAAATTTTAATAGGTATACGACTCGAAAAAGAGCAGAAGTGATATTACCATGTCGTTAACAAAAACCGAACTTTCCACGCGTTCAAGATCTCTTTCAGTCATAATTCCAACATACAATGAATCTCAGAACATTACAAGAATGCTAGACATTGTCTCATCGTGTCTTCTTCCTGAAACAAATGCTGAGATCATTGTGATTGATGACAATTCTCCAGACGGTACTGGTAGAATAGCAGACGAATATGCTAGAAAGTCAAGAGAGGGTGGCAGTTGTGAAATCAAGATAATAAATCGCAGAGACAAAAATGGTCTTAGCTCGGCAATACTTACAGGTATTAGGGCATCAAGCGGCGAGTCTGTTGTGGTAATGGATAGTGATTTCTCTCACCCCCCAGAGACCATAACAAAGATGATAGAAGAGATGAAAAAGTCTGACTGTGACATTGTTGTAGCATCAAGATATGTCAAAGGCGGCTCTATTACAGGGTGGCCTTTCAAGCGCAAGTTGATTAGCAAGGGTGCAACGAAAATAGCACAGCAAAGCCTTGGAATTAAAATAAAGGACCCAATGTCGGGGTTCTTTGCATTTCGTCGTCATGTTGTTCGAAACATCAAGTTTGATGCAATAGGATACAAGATACTCTTGGAGATACTTGTCAAGGCACGAGGAGCCAAGGTCAGAGAGATACCTTACAATTTCATAGACAGAAGAGAAGGCACAAGTAAACTGGATGCAGTTGTAATCTTGGATTATACAAAATCGGTGTGGAAGCTATACAGGTATGGTAGATCAGTAAGGGAGAGAAGGACATCTGTTCACTTTCTATCAAAGGCAGGACGATTCTACACCGTTGGAGCTACAGGATTGCTTGTAAACTATCTTGTCTCATTCCTCTTTGGTGCAGTACTGTCTAATCTTTGGTATATTTACGCAACTATGATCGGAATCACATTTTCAATGACGTCAAACTTTATTCTAAACAAGATTTGGACGTTTGGAGACAGAAACATGGACCCGAAG
>JBOGRA010000108.1:0-5003 GCA_050749325.1 Nitrosotalea sp.
GGACAGCTAATGGCCCCTCCATAGTGGCAGTCACATCTGCAACCGTCATTTAGCTTTTCTTCTGTTATCATCTGATTGATTGAGAATCATGCGTCATCTTAATATTTAACAATGTAAATCGCGTTTTTTGGTTCCATTTTTGTCGCCAAATCCTTCGTTTGCATTGCAATATTTTTAGATTTAGCAATGTAATTTTTGCCTTCTATTATGAAATAAAACGATTTAGCAATGTAAAGTACAACCTTCGGACCACCTCTGATCGACAACATCGCAAAATGCTTCTATTTAGCAATGTAAATTGGGCGGGGACATATTCATGATGCCAGTAAAAGAAGACAAATCACAGTCGCATAAAGTAGCGCTCTATACCCCAAATACCAAATACATCCCAAATAAATTCATGATGCAGCGCAGCTTGCTAATCTTTGAGCACTCGATAAAGTCAAAGTTCACGCTTTTGCAGTACAAGCACAAGCTGGAAACTTTTCTAGAATTTTCTAAAGTAAAAAATTACGACTCGCTTGCAGCACTTGATACTGATACCATCCAGTCACTGCTTGAAGATTACATACTTGACATGAAGGTGCAAGGCCTCAAGCCTATAACCATCAAGAATTATCTTAGCGCTCCCAAGCTATTTTTTGACATGAACAGGAAACTGTACCACCGAAAGATCCTCTCAAAGCTGATACCAGAGATGCAAAAGGAGGGAAACGAGATGCCGTATACAACCGATGATGTCATCATGATGCTTGCTGCTACGAAATTGAAAAGGACCCGGGCCTTGATTCATTTTTTTGCGTCAACTGGTGCAAGGCCCAACGTGCTAGAAGATCCTATCTTGAGGATGGAGCATCTTTATGACATGCCGGGAGGTTCAAAGGCTATTCTGTTCTATGCTGGCTCTAGGGAAGAATACTGGGCATTTTTGACACCAGAAGCCGCTGCCTCATTTGAGGAATACTTTGACGAGAGAAGAGAGAGCGGTGAAAACCTAAAACCAAAATCCCCTGTATTCAAGAACCGCGCCCCAAAAAAAAGCAAGACAGAGCACATGTCAACATCGACATGCCGCGAGGTCATGCTCACACTTGTAAGAAAGTCAAGAATAGAGAGGTCCAAGTCGGGGGAAAGATTTGACAAGGCAGTCATCTACGGATTTAGGAAGAGGTTTAACACCATATTGAAGACAAACAACAGCGTCAACTATAACATCGCAGAAAAATTAATGGGTCACAAGAACGGCCTTGACGGAGTTTATCTCAAGCCTACACGAGAGCAGTGTTTTGCAGAGTTTGCAAAAGCAATTTCGGAACTGACAGTCCATCCAAGCAAGATTCCGGAAATAATCCAAAATACGCAAGTCGTTTCTGCAAACTAGAACAGTGAGTTTAATCAAACGTTCGATAACAGGCACAAAACGAAATCCTTATCGAACATTTACGGACTTTAATGATTTTTGTACAACCTTTGAATTATTCTGAAGTTCAAATTTGCTCGATCCCATGTTGATTGAGGGGTAAAGACAATGAGGTTTGATTTGACTATTAACGGACGTAAGAATTTTCATTATAACTAAAATGTGATCTGATTTTTGGATGCTTATTTGGTTCCAAAGGAATTCGTAGACAGTGAGTCAAAAATAGAACGCCCGTACTTTACGCTTAGAAATATGATGCTTGTCGTAAAACTTGTGTACTAAAATCAATTATGATCGTTGGAAAATAAAAGGAAGAAAAAATAATAATAAGTTCGGCAAGTTTTTAACATTATAACTAAAGTAAATTTGAAAGTAGTATGGGTCATCTGGTTATAGCTATGATCCCAGTCCAAGGCAATACGGGTTTATCTCCGGATCAGGTGAGACACATGGTTGAGGAAACTGTTAAAGATATGACCAAGAGTAGTGACAAGTCAGAATACGATGAATCATTTACAGTTTTTGTAAGTCATAGTTTCAATGAGGATGATCAAAAACTGGCATCAATACTGAAAAACAAACTAAAAGAATATGACGTGAGAGCATATCTTGCAGAAAAGGAAAAGAGATACGGATACATCATTTCTAACAAGATAAGGGAAGAATTACTGAAATGTTTTTGTGTAGTCGTAATTCTCACTAAAAATTCCACCATTTCCGCTTCAGTGAATCAAGAATTGGGATACGCAATGGGGATAAACAAAGAGATCATCCCTTTGGTTAAAGACGAAGTCAAAGATGTGGTAGGTGTGCTTTTAAAAGACATAGAAGGTGAAGAATTCACAGATCAAGATTTCAAAGAAAAATGTAAAATCATAGCAGAATACATTTTGAACAAGAAGGAAAAATCAGTCCAGTCAGAAGTAACAACTAGAGATGAAACAAAATTTGATTCAGCAATTAGTACTATGAGGTCTGATTTAGGTTCATTGCAATCCCTTTTCCAAATATTTCTAAATTCTGGAAAAGAATCATTAGTAACATCTCAAATGGATGTTTATCTTGTTAGAAAGAATTGGCTAGTAGAACACTTGCAGACTACTGTAAATCAAACTGCAGATCTTTTGAAGATGGATTGGATTAATCGTATCAATGAAATATGTATGCTTGTTAGGAACCACCCTGTCATCATGCCTGAATACAATAATCAATTAAAGAAGTTGAATTGTTCAAGTTGTAGTGGGATAGTCAGTCAAATATCTGAATTGTTGCAAATATTGCCAAGTCCACTAATTTAGAACAGTTTTTTTCCATATGTTGAAATCAGAACAATGGAGAATGTAGCCATCATCAAGACAAGTATGGCAAATGGAAATTCCGGTACTACTGGAATCACTTGAGACATGTTTGTTATAGTTATAGTGTGAGTTGAAAAGTGTGGAACTAGAACTAGTACCTGTACTCCGCTTTGAGTAACTACTATGGCAAAACTTGGGTTATCTGTTGGTTTTGCATGAAGTATTGCATCCATGTTGGGTGCAGGAGATATTGATTTACCATCATACATTACTCCAAGATCCTTTAGATTTTGTACGTTAATTGTTGTGGCTGAAAGATTGAAGGCAATTACCTTTGGACCTGTCTGACTAGATGCACTTACTTGGACACCCAATGAATCAGGAGTGTCTTGTGTTGTTTGAACAGAGACATTGTTGTCAATCGATGTAGTTTGCATGTTATTAGTTCCAACATTTACTTCAGCAGCTATTGTTTGACTATCTTTTGCTTGATTGATATTTTGAATATCTTGTTGAGTTGGAGTAAATAGAGAAGTTGCTGATGTCTGTCCAATGTAATTGAATGCGGTACTTGCTTGGGTGTATTTGCCATACTGTGCTACGATTGTATAATCTCCAGCATTATTCCACAATGGTCCACCAGCCTGAAAAGTCTTGGTAAAACTTCCATCTGCATTAGGTACCAGTTGACTAGCAGATATTACGATATCATTAGGATCATAAATCTCCACTGTCACAGAAGTTCCACTTTGCAAATCTCTGATATGTCCAGTTGTAACAATAGTATCGCCTGATTTGTAAGAAGGTAAATCGGTGTTGACACTTAACGGTGACATATTGGATAGACTAATGGTTTGATTGTTGCCATGTAAAATATTGTATGCGGTTGTTACGTTGGTATTTGGATTAGACGGTCCTGCTACTTGTGTTGTATTGTATGAGCTAATTATCGCAGAAGCAGTTACGGTTCCACCCCAACCTGTTCTAGTAAAAGATACCGAAATGCCATCATGTGCTGATGTACCAATGACTCCATCCGTAGGACCTTTTCCACTTGTGTGATAAGATGGCATCATAGTTTCATAAAGTGTAACGTTTCCCGTAAAGATACCTGTGTTAACTCCGGTTTCTGCTAGTCGATATGATTCAAGCGTACCATTGTGGGTTGTTATGGAAATTATTCCACGCGGACCATCTCCAATTACATCTATTGCATTTGGATCAGAATTACAAGAAGGTGCTGTAACCGCAATATTGACTACATCGTTTGGTTCGTAGTGTGTTTTATCTAGTTCTACGGAAGCACCACCTATTTGCATACAGTTTCTCAATTGTACTGCCGTAGGTGTTTCAGATGGACTGTTATAGTGAAATGTAGTGTTTGCCTGTGTAGAACCATATTGTGCTACTAGAGTAAAATCACTAGCATTGGTCCATGGTTGCAGTAGCATAAAAGATTGGATAAAATCTCCGTTTGAATTCGGATATACATAATCCGGATATGATAGAAAACTGGCTGGAATTGAATATGATTTGAAATCTCTTAATGCTACAGGAGTTCCATTTTGCAAGTTTTCCACATGACCTGTTATGATAACTGTATCACCCCAGCTGTAAGACGATTTGTCTGTAGTAATTGAAATTGGTTGTTGTTGTGATGATGATCCTTGCGTTACGATTATTTTTCCCTCCATTCCAAGCTCACGATGTCCGGGAACTGCACAAATGTAATAGTATGTACCAGCTGCAGATGGAACAAATGTTACTTGACCAGATGTACCTGGTTTCATTGGACTATCAGCTGTTCCAACTGTTGTACCGTCAATAGCTGGACCTGGTCCTGTAGCTGAAGCAGTTACTGCAAATGCATGAAATGATTTTCCGTTATTTGTAACATGAAATACAATGCTGTCACCAACATTTGCCTGAACAGTAGGATTCATGTCAGCACCAGACAAGGCGTTGAAGGCATATACCTTAAAGTCTGTAGACTCGATGAAAGACAAATTTACTTGTATAGTTTTACCTGTTGATTGACCATATGCCGTTTGTGTTGGAATTTCAGATACTGCTAAAAACCCGAAAACTACAACCGCTACTAAAATCATGATGATGGATATTCTCATCTGCATAGATCCTCGTTCATACACCATATAAGATTAGGTGATTAGGCATATTCTGCCCCCAACATGTTATCAATCAACAAATCAAACAGATTATGATTCCTGTTGTTGTATCTCCATTCCATTTCCTTGATGTAAAGCAGAAACTTGTCAGGGCTTACA
>JBOGRA010000109.1:0-4996 GCA_050749325.1 Nitrosotalea sp.
CTTCAATTGTTCCGCCATGAATAGGATATTTTTTTACTTGGATTATCTTCATGCCATTTTGATCTAGAATATGCTGCAAAGGCTTTAGAAGGAAATATGACAAATGTTCATGATATACAGTATCAAATTCATGTTTTTCCAAAAAATCAACAAGGTAAGGAACTTCTATTACAAATATCCCATCATCTCTTAGAGCTATTTTGATATTTTGAATAAAACTATGAACATCGTCAACGTGTGCAAATACGTTAAATGCGGTGATTACCTTGGCGCCTCCATATTCTCTTGCAATTTTCATAGCAGTTTCGTTATCCCAAAAACAGTTTAGAGTCTCAATACCAGATGAATTGGCAATCTTTGCTAAATTTACTGCCGGTTCTATGCCTAGTGTTTTAATTTTCATCTTTTTGAATTCTTGCAGGAGACAACCATCATTACTAGCAATATCTACAATCAGATCATCATCATTTAATTTCATTTCTTCAATTAGATCAAGAGATATGGTATTGCAATGAGTCTTGAAGGTATTTGAGATCGATGACATGTAAAAATAATCTCTAAATAAAATTTCAGGGTTAACTACCACACTAAGTTGTGAGAGGGAACAGTCTTTACAATAACATACTATTAACGGAAATTTTGGTTCATTTTTGCTAACATCGCTTGGTTTTATCAGTCCATTTGCAAGAGGGGTAATGCCTAGATCTAGGTAAGGTATCAAATTAGATCCCTTGCAACTTCTACATAATGAGATAATCTTAATATCAGATTTTTCTTCATTCATCAATAGGATTTTGAATTTATAATGAGTTTATTAAAGTTCGTTATAATTTGAGATTGTACTGTATAAGTTAGCGATTTTGTTTATTTATTTTCATTTATCTCAAATAGAGATTTGTATTTTGAAAGATCAAGAGAGGTATCAAAGTCCCTAGAATTAGCAAACTCATTTCTTATGGCTTTCTTCACATTTTTATCTAGTTTGCTTGCATATTCGAACATATTCTTTCTTTTTGTTCCAATGTTAAGTATTCCAGTGATATTGCTCTTGGAAGCTTTTAGGATCATTGGGGCTATAACATCAACTATATCTTTAGATGTCCACATATCTACAAATGCTTTATCATAGGGAAATATGACAGGCCCAAAGCTAGTTCTTATGATTAGAGAATTTCTGTATTGTCTAACGGCACATTCACCACCAAGTTTTGACCAAGCATATTTGTTCACAGGTAAAATTTCATCTTCTTCAGTATACAGACCTTTTTTACCAGAATAGACATAATCTGTAGAAATGTAGACCATTCTTACATTTGTTTCAATACATGCGATAGTAACATTAGATGTTCCGATGATATTATCACGAATAGCTCTTTTGGGATCATTTTCTAATTTCCTGTTATCTGTAAAGGCAGCTAAATGTAAGAATGTGTCAGGTTTGTTTCTTTTTATCTGTTTTATGATATCATCATAATTTGAAACATCTAGTTCTTGTCGAGTCATTAAGATTATCGATGGATCAAGTTGTTTTAGTTGTCTTCCAAGTAATCCCATCCCACCAGACATGAGAATTTTCATAATTTATTTAGTATTCTCTTATTATTTTAATCTAACAATAATTTATCAATATACAAAATCATTGTCCGCATTTTTCAATGTGGGTAGTTGTAGATCCTTTTTTATTACGATTGGTTTGTCTGTTGGCCATTTTATATCCAACTCGGAATCATTCCATAAAATTCCCCTCTCATGCTCTGGAGAGTACTCTAAATTTACTTTGTAAAGTACATCTGCTTCATCACTTAGGATACAGAATCCATGTGCAAAGCCTTCAGGAACATAAAGTAACCTATGATTCTCATCTGAAAGTATTTCACTTACCCATTTTCCATATGTTGGGGAGCCTTTGCGTATGTCAACTGCAACATCGAATATTTCTCCTCTTGTTACCATCACTAGCTTTGCTTGGGCTTTGGGAACTTTCTGATAATGTAATCCTCTAAGAACTCCTTTAATTGAATGAGAATAATTATCTTGAATAAATGGTGTGTTGATACCATTGGTTTTAAAAACAGATTCTTTGAAGATCTCCATAAAAAGACCTCTTTCATCTGGAAATGCTTGGGACTCTACAAGTATTACTTCCGGAAGTTCTAATTTTCTAAATTTAAATGACATGAATTGATGCAAAAAAAGTGAGATAAATAGATTTCATCAGAATCTGTTCTTAAAGCAGATATGTTATTGCCAAGGTTGTTACTTGGAAGAATCATATAAAATACCTCACATGTTGGATTTTCAAAGATTGCTATTTGCCTGCTTCAGGAAAAGATGGAAATCGGCTAAGAATGATATGTAACTCATCTCAAAACCCTAAAAACCTCTCAAAATGAGCAATTTTGATCCTCAGTTAAGCTGAAAACTGTAATCCACATCATTTTCTCTAGAAAAAATATAGTTTTGAGATGACTTGATGATAATCTCACATACATAGTAATTAATTATCAGTTAAGTTTGTATTAATGACAAACTATTTTATTCTCTCTAAAATACTCAGGGTAGAGAATTTGCAAGTAGTTATTGGATTACCAGCATATAATGAAGAAAAAAACATCGCCAAAATAATTTTAAAATTACAAAAGATTGCAGATAAAATTATTGTTTGTAATGATGGTTCCACTGATCTTACAAGTGAGATTGCAGAAAAAATGGGAGCAATTGTGGTAAATCATCCTAAGAATTTGGGATATGGTGCAGGAATTAGAAGCATATTTCTAAAAGCTAGAGAAATAGATTCTGATGTTTTGGTAACATTTGATGCAGATGGACAGCATCGAGTTGAAGATATCCAAGCAGTGATAGAACCTATCATAAAAAACGAAGCTGATATTGTCATAGGCTCAAGATTTCTTGGAGATGATAAAGGCGTTCCAGGATACAGAAAGGCTGGGATCAAGACAATTACTGGTGTTACAAACATTGCAATGGACTCGAAAATTACTGATTCTCAGAGTGGTTTTAGGGCATATAACAAAAAAGTCCTAAAAGATGTCGTTCCATCAGAGTATGGGATGGGTGTTTCAACTGAAATTCTAATCAAGGCAAACAAAATTGGGTTTAAGATAAAGGAAGTACCAATAACAATTTTGTACGAAGGTGATACATCCACACACAATCCAGTATCACACGGGGCTTCAGTCATCCTCAGTACTATGAAATTCATATCGATTGAACATCCTTTGAAATTCTATGGCATTCCAGGAATAATATTCCTAGGCCTGGGTTTATTTTTTACAATCTGGACAATCCAGATATTTACTGCCACAAGACAGATTATTACAAATGTTGCTTTGATCGGAGTTGGTTCAATTCTAATCGGAACAATGCTTACAATGACATCAATAATGCTTTACTCTTTGGTTAATGTCGTAAGAGAACGCCATAGTGATTAATCTGTTGAAAGATACAACCCACAGTAAGACATGACAAGTAGTTTAGACAAGATAAGGGCAATTGTAACTAGATTCAGGGGACTTACAACAATGGGTCTTGCTAACATAGTAGCTACTGCTATTTCTGGTCTTTTCTGGCTTTTTATTGCAAGAGAATTAGGAACCGCACATTATGGCGAGGTAAGCTACCTAATTGCCATCTCATCAATAACCATCGTACTTTCTTTCCTTGGTTCAGGAAATGTTCTCCTTGTTTATACTGCAAAAGGAGTAAGAATACAACCTACTGTTTACTCTATCGCAATAGCTGGCTCAATTATTGCCTCTGTAATTTTGTATGTAATCTTCCAAAATTTTGGAATGAGTCTATTTGTCATTGGAAATGTAATTTTTGGACTAGTTTCCTATGAGATGATTGGTCAAAAACAATACAAACAATATGCTTTCTATCTGATAGGGCAAAAGGCAATTGGAACAGTCTTAGCAATTGCTCTTAACCATTTCATAGGTCCTAACGGCGTAATTCTGGGTCTAGGGATATCATTTTTCTTTGGAACACACAGACTCTACAAGGGATTTAGAGATAACAAGATAGATTTCTCTCTTCTAAGAGCCCGTTCTGGATTTCTCATAAACAGCTATGTCATGGATATTTCAAGGCAATTCAGTACCACTCTTGATAAGATCATAGTTGCTCCCTTGCTTGGTTATGCGTTACTTGGTAACTACCAACTTGGAATCCAATTTCTTTCGTTACTTGGAATACTGCCTACGATAATGTACCAATATATTTTGCCTCATGATGCAAGCGGAAATGCTAACCTGCGATTAAAGAAGGCATCAATACTCTTCTCAATATTGCTTGCAGTTCTAGGCATATTTGTGGCACCAGTATTTTTGCCCATGCTGTTCCCAAAGTTTACCGAAGCATCTCAAGTGATTCAGATACTTAGCGTTTCAATAATAGGCACTACTATCAACTTGACTTACATATCAAAATTTCTTGGCGATGAGAAAAGCAGGATAGTTTTGATAGGTTCTGGGATATATCTTTCTGTTCAGGTATCATTGATAATTATTTTGGGTAAAGTTATGGGTGTAAATGGTGCTGCAATTGCCTTGGATGTAGCAGTGTTTTCTGAAACCATTTATCTAGTAACGGTAGATAGACTCACTAGAAAAAAAACTAAAACCACAACTAACGAAACAAGTGAAAGGCCCGTGATTTTACTTGAAAAAAAAGAAGTCAAAATGGCAGACAGATTTCAGTTCAAGTATTCGATTCCGCTTTTAGTATCAATTGGAATCATTAGTCTACTTATCAGGTTATATTATTTTCCGTATAATGTTCCGTTGATATTAGATGCATTAAATGCATATTTTTTCTATGCAACTGATCTTAGTATACTTGGTCACCTTACAGCTAGTACATCAAGTGCACATGACGGGTGGCCAATATTTTTATCATTCTTCTTTACCACCTTTAGATTTGACAACTTCCTTGATTATATGACACTGCAGAGGTACATCACGGTTGGCTTGTC
>JBOGRA010000110.1:0-4595 GCA_050749325.1 Nitrosotalea sp.
TGTCTTCGAGATTATCTTTTGCCATGTTATCATGGCATGACAGATCCTGTTAGAGTGTGACACTAACCCTGCTAACAAAAGGTGACACGATCCCTGCTACTCTACAATTAAGCTCACCAAATTCTGTGAGTTTTAAAAGTATATCCTTTCTTATATAGACCCGATCACGATATTCATGCGACAAGGATATCGCCTTGTTGGAAGTAAAATTCTATATTAATCTTTTACATGATATTCTTGTAAGACCTCCTCTTGTAAGTTCTATCTTAATTGGTACACACTTGCAGTAACAATGTTCATGAACAAAGTTTGACAATTATTTAATTCTACATCTGAATGAGAGTAAAGTGGTGGGCATGATTTTGAGTTCTATCGTGGAGGAAATGCGAATTTTTCCCAACCCCTTTGATCTTAGTGCATGCTCCTTTGGTAGAGATGCCCACACAAACTATCTTGACGTAAATGTCAAACATGTTCTTATGATAAAACCATTGTCATCATGTAATTCATTTGGGGATTGTTTTTTTCACAATCTTGAAAAAATCTTTGTAAAGTCATTTAATTATACTGCAAAAGACAACCCGGAGTGTAGCAAGAATTTTGAATAGAGATAAATCAGACGCCAAGCACAGTTCTGCTAAAATGGTAAGCGAATCAACCGAGCTTAACACTAGTTCAAGTTCAATAGCGCTTGGGGTCAAAAATTTATCCAAGATATATGATTCTGTTGCGGGGAAAGTTGTAGCCTTGGACAACATCAATTTCACTGTGAAAAAAGGCGAGTTTCTTTCCGTAGTAGGACCTTCAGGTAGCGGTAAATCCACCCTTCTCAATATGATAGGAGCTCTAGACAGGCCTACTTCTGGGAATGTCTATATCAATGGAATAGACATCTTTTCTTTGAACAACTCTCAAATAGCTACGCTGAGAAACGGCCATATCGGATTTATTTTCCAGTCATTCAATCTTATCAACAGGACAACTGTTCTCAAGAATGTAAAACTACCGGGAACGATATCCGGTATGGGTGGATCTGAGGCCAACATGCGTTCAATGAAAATCTTGGAAGCTTTGGGAATTGCAGACAAGGCAACACAAAAGCCCGTTAATCTCAGTGGAGGTCAGCAACAAAGGGTAGCAATTGCTAGGGCGCTAGTAAACAATCCTACCATAGTTCTGGCAGATGAACCTACCGGTAATCTTGATACTAAAACTGGAGCAGATGTTTTTGATATGCTCAAGACATTATCACACAAGTTCAAACGTACAATAATCATGGTCACGCACAATCCAGAACTTTCAGAATCCACAGATAGATCTATATTGATAAAAGATGGGAGAATCGAGCAAGATGTTACAAACTAGTCTATCTAAAACAATTCATATTATTTTCAGAAGAGATCTTGTACCAAAGATTGTTTCTGTTGCTTTGATTGCAATGTTGTTTGCCACATCATTTGGTGTACCGCCATCGTCAGCACAAGTTTTGCAAGAAAATGACTGTACAGCACCACTTACCACAACAATTGATGCCAACTATCAGGGACCTGTGGCAGTAGATGCATACTGGGTTGATCAAGGAGTAGTAGATACCAGTGCAAGCGCTACTAACCCAATTAAAAAAGAAGTTGGGCCGGGAGAGGGTGCATCCGTGTTTGCTGTTGTATTAAATAATAGGGGCGACAACCCACTGAATTCCATAACAGCGTATCTGAATTTACCGGCAGGATTTACTGCAACCGGTGAAAGCAAGATACCTCAACTCCTTGAACAATACAATCCTGCATCAAAAGTGGAAACAAGTAATTTTGCACTTGCGAGCTATTATGGTCAAGTGGCAGCCGGAGGTACATTCATTTTGTTCTTTGATGTCAATGTACTGGATAACGCCAAGGTTGGTACATTTGGTACTAACATGGTAGTTAATTATGAAATAGGAGTAGGAGCGGCAGGATTTGATTTGCAGAGATGCACTTCGGCATTACTTCAAGTTCCATTTGTTCTTCCAGGAAAAGTAATCATGGATATATCTACAGACACAAAAACCATAACCCCGGCACAAGCGGATCCAATCACCATCACTATTTTGAACAAGGGTTCAGCCCCGGCAACTGGTGTGGTAGCTACAATCACAAATCTTGGCCAAAAAGGAAATTCAGGTTCAGGATCGTCAGGCACTCTTACATTGTCATCGACTACGACCAATCTTGTCAACCTTGGAGCTAACCAATTCAGCTTGGGCGCTATTCCTGCTAACGGCTCTGCACAGATAAGCACATCTGTTTTTCCTGCCACTTCTGCAGCGGGTCAAACACAGGACGTATCGGTATTGCTTACATATGAAAATGCGTGGGGCAAACAATTGACCTCACAATTGGATACCGGCATATTTATTTCTCCGGTACCTCCGGTATCACTTAGTCTGGCATATGCTGGCAACAATACTTCTCCTGTCATCACTTCGGGAAACTTGTCTGATCTGAATTTTATCGTGTCAAATAACGGTACGATTGAAGCCTCAAATGTAGTAATCTCGCTTGTACCGTCAACTGCGTCTACTTCTGTTTCTGTTGTAGGGCAGTCTACGTGGACTATTCCAGAACTGGATCCAGGCCAACAAAAGATGTTATCCACCAGTGTATTTGCAGCCAATTCATTGATTGATGCCCCCACGTCTTTTACTTTGACTGCAGACTATGTATCACAAGGACAGACAGAAACTAATTCCCTTACACTAGGCGCATTTGTCATAGGGGATGTCAAACCAGAACTGTATGGTTTGGCAATAAACTATGTTGGGAATACTCCAAACCTGGCAGGAAGTCTGTTAAATCAAGGAAGTACAACTGGCTTGTTTACTACCGTACAACTTTACAAATCTCCAATCTTGCAGGACATAAGGCAGGCAAGAATGGCAAATGCAACTGGTAACGGTACCGGTAATTTTGCCTCCCATCAATCTCAGACCGGTGGCTCTGGCAGCTACAGCGGTGGTAGTGGCTCTGGCAGCTACAGCGGTGGTAGTGGCTCTGGCCGCACTCATCAAGGAGGAAGTGGTATGGGTGGAGGATCGCAGGCTATGGCTCCGCAGTTCTTGGGTGATCTGACTCCTGATTCGCCTATACCATTTAGTATTCCTCTCAATGGCATAAATTCTCTCCAGCCAGGATCCTATCCTGTATCGTTCAAAGTTGTATATGCTGATGACCTAAAGAATCAGCATACGCTAGTCTTGAATGGAACTGTATCTGTAGGAAGAGCACCGCAGACAAATACTGGGCACGTACCGCAATCCATCCTTGATCAGATTCCGATTCCTCTGCCAGTATTAATAGGAATCATCATAGCGGCAATTGCAGGTGCAATTGTTGCAAGAAGAATAAAGTCAAAAAAACAAAAAATGAAGATGCTTGCAGGAAAAGACACTGATATAGTGGCAGCACTGGATAGTTCTGACAAAAAGTGATATGCACCCAGGAGACATCTTTTCCCTATCGTTTGATGCATTGATAGACCGAAAAGTCAGGACTGTACTGACTGTGTTGATGGTAGTTCTAGGTAGTAGTTTGGTTGTAGTCCTCAATGGGTTGAGTGCAGGTCAATCCGCATTTTTAGAAAGCCAGTTTAGTGCATTGGCTGCCAACATACTTTATGTAGGTTCAGGACAGCATTCGTACCATGGCTCATCCTCTCAAGCCTCAATAATAATAAACAACGCCGTATTGAGTAAGATAAGTACGCTGCCATATATCCAAGAAGTGGTTCCAGAGTACTCTGGTTCTGTTCAACTTGATTCCCAAGGACAAACCCAACATGTTTCAGTAACTGCCATGGATCCGACAAAACTCACTGTGATTTTGCCAAATCTTCAATTTGTTGATGGTTCTACCGTAAAACCAACTGATAGATCGGCTGTACTGGTTGGAGATACAATAGCAAATCCTCCTGGTGCAACCACACCATTTGTTGTTCTAGGACAAACAATCAAACTTACATATTCGTACACAGGCTCGAATGGAAAACCGGCAACGGAAGTTATGAATTACATTGTATCCGGAATAATGCAACCTTCTGGAAATACCAGAATTGACGATTCAATGATAATTAGCTTGGCTGCAGGTAACCAGTTATTGCATAAATCTACAAAATATGATCAACTGGTTGTAGCCGCAGTATCATCTGATTATGTCAACACGATACAACAAGAGCTAGTTACTCAATATGGTAAAACACTCGGTGTAACAACCCCGTCAGCAGTAATGGCAATAACACAAAAGGCGTCAAGTGGTAATGCTGCCTTTACACTAATGGTAGGCATAATTGCACTTGTAGTGGGTGCTGTTGGAATCGTAACCACACTTTACAACTCTGTGACAGAAAGGATTCGTGAGATAGGTACAATGAAGGCGATTGGAGCACAAAATATTGACATTCTTGAGCTATTCATAGTGGAGGCTGCATTGATAGGGGGCATTATCGGGGCTTCTTTAGGATTGATAATTGGCATGGGTGCAGGCTACATCCTGAGTATATTTACCACTACCAGTGTTCAAGGCTCCGGCAGCATTCACATTCCTCCAATCTATGTTCCAACT
>JBOGRA010000111.1:0-4561 GCA_050749325.1 Nitrosotalea sp.
TTACAGCTAGTACATCAAGTGCACATGACGGGTGGCCAATATTTTTATCATTCTTCTTTACCACCTTTAGATTTGACAACTTCCTTGATTATATGACACTGCAGAGGTACATCACGGTTGGCTTGTCTTTACTTACAATAATACCAGTCTATTTCTTATGTAAGAGATTTGTTGAAAGACCTTATGCAATAGCTGCAACTGCAATATTTGCATTTGACCCACGTTTAATCCAGAATTCAGTTCTTGGAATAACAGAACCGCTCTACATTCTTCTCCTATCATCTTCATTTGCATTATATTTTAGCTCGAAAACAAGGCTGATTTACCTATCTTTTGCACTGATAGGATTAGCATCCACCATAAGAGTAGAGGTGATTTTTGCATTCTTGCCTATGATTGCTATGTTTTATCTCCGTCACAGAAAAGAAGGCAAAATAGTTCTAAAAGTAATTCTTGCTGCCACTATTTTCATTTTATTACTTTTACCCATTTACTTGTACAGGGTTAGTGTTCAAGGAAACAATGTTTTAGGTGATTATATTTCACAAGGAACAAACCAGGCGCTATCCACATCACACCATGAAGGAATAGTTGCATTTGTAAAGATTGCAGCAGAAAACGTGGTAAAGCTAGGGGGCTGGTCTTTAGTACCAATTTTCATGATTCTTCTCCCAATTGGTCTTTATTTTTTTATCAAAGAAAGAGACATTGACAAGATAACTATCCTTGTAATCATCATTCTTATGTTAATTCCAGTTTTTTATGCATATTCGTTACATAATCAAGATACACGTTACATGTACCCGCTATTTCCACTATTTATTGTGGTATCGGCATTTACCATAAAAAAAGCACTTGGAAAAACCAAACGTCAAACTCTTTTTCTGTTTCTAATTATCGGTACTATCCTACTTGCTTCTGCTGCCTTTCTTGAGATTAAAAAATTCGATTATGAACATCAAAGAGAGGCATTTGGAATTGCACGCGAGGTAGTAAACATTGCAGGGGGTGTCAATACATACTATCCAGAAGATAGTTACATTATCCCAGCAGAATTACCTGAAAAATGGCCTACACTCAAGTCATCAATTGATTTCAAAACAGCAGTTATTCCAACTGATGGATTCAATACCATTACTGATTACATCAAGTCCTCTGAGAAACAAGGTTTGACGCATCTTGTTTTGGATGGACAAAAAAATAGGCCTCCATTTTTGAATGATGTATTCTATCATGAGGAAAAATATCCCTATCTAACCGAAGTCTATGATTCATCAGAACATGGATACAAATATCATGTCAAGATCTTTAAAATCGATTACGAAAAATTCGACAGCAATTTACAATGATTTATGATTGTCTTTTAGCATGGATTTTAGCCAGTTCTTAAGGCTTGTCTTTGGTTCCCATTCAAATAATTTTTTTGCCAAATCAATATCAGCCTGACTGAATCGTACATCTCCTTGCTGTATTTCATCATGAATTAATTTCACACTTGAATGATATACATCAATGAACATATTTGCAAGTTCGTTTATAGATACTGAGATTCCAGAGCCAATATTTACAATGGCATAATTGTTTTTGCTTTTCATTGCAAGATAATTGGCATATACAACATCTCCTACATATACAAAATCCCTTGTCTGTAAACCATCTCCATGTATTACTAACGGATGCTGATTCTTAATACTAGTAAGAAATTTAGTTATAACTCCAGCATATGCCGGGTTCTGCCGCATTCCATACACGTTAAAGTATCGAAGTCCTATAATTTTAGTTCCAAGTTTAGAGTACTTTTCTGCCAATAATTCAGACTTTAGTTTTGTTTGTCCATAAGGATTCAGCGGTCTTCTTTCAAAATCCTCTTTGATTGGAATTTGTTTTGGATTACCATAAACGGCAGCACTACTTGCAAATATTACCTTGAATCCGTAATCTTGAGCCATCCTAAATATATTTTCAGTTCCTTTCACATTTACATCCACATATTGCTGTTGTTTTGTAAATGAATCTTGAACTGATGTCAGTGCAGCTTGATGGAAGACACAATCTGCGTTTTTTAATAATTTTTTTAATCCTTCATAATCAAGAATGTTCAGATTAACAAATTCGATTTTGTCGTGAACTGGTTTCAAATTTTCGAGATTGCCTGTAAAGGCATTATCTATCACGGTTACATCATAATGATTACTGGCTAGATATTCTGCTAGATGGCTTCCAATGAAACCAGCCCCTCCCGTTACGATTAATTTCATAATAACTCCATATGCCTAAACACAATAATTCCATTCACATAAATTGTCATTTATTATTTCTCATCAATTAGTTTCCCATATTTTCAATGAAGTTTGTCATAGATTTCTTAAAAGTGTCCTTTCCATAAATGGTAATTGAATTTCTAAGTGGATTCAGCAAACCATCATACTCCCCTGAGAGTGCCTTTTTGACTTTTTGTTGGGCATCTTGTTTGTCATCTGGTTCATATCGTAGGACATCAAATGGAACAGTTTCCTTATGTGCAGAGTTGTTTGGAACTATTGGAATACAGCCAGCTGCTATGCTTTCAACAACAGAAATTCCAAAGGTTTCAGGTGAGGCATGAAAATACACTTTCGATCTCTTCAGGTTCTCTATCACTTTGCTGCGCTCTATGTTTTTCATTAGTATCATTTTCCCAGTTGATTTTCCATTCCTGGTTTTTGTGACAAGACTCTCGTAATATAGCTCATTTACTCTAGTTTTTGTATTGCCAATAATGGTGTAAGGCGTATCTATCTCATTTAACGCATCTATTGCAAATTCTAGATTTTTTTCCTGAGAATATCTCGATATGGTAACTACTCTTTTTTCTTTGTTCACATTATTCTGAAATATACCAACATCAACTGGAGGGTAAATTACTATAGAATTTTTCCCAAATCTATTCTTAAGAGAATCTTGTATGAATTTTGAATTTGCTACAAGTACAATGTTTTCATCTCCTATCTGGCTAACAAATTTTTGGCTTAGGGCGTAGTATGGCTTGTAATATGCTGACCATACACCCTTGTACTTTGTGATATCTTTTTCTGTCTCATTTTGAAAATCGTGGTGGCAATAAATTATAATTTTTTGTCCTTTTCTATTTGGTATGGCAAGCCCCCCAGACACCTGCACTATCATATCGTCATCTTGTGCCTTTTCAGCTAGTTTTGATTCAAGATATCTTTGATACAAACCAAAAGCTGGCACGCGAAAAGGAAAGATAGATTGAACCTTGATTTTTGGCAATTGAATTGAGGGTTTTGAAACCGTGTATAGGTTCACAGTATGTTTGTGTTCCATCAAGGCTTCAATTAGGGCAAGTAGAGTTGTTTCTGTCCCTCCTCCACCACCCACAAATCCGTGAATGATTCCTATTTTCAATCAGAATTGTGGTACAATACTCTTACACTTAATCTTTAGAATTTAAAATGTAAAATGAAGATTGTTTTTACGTCAGGGCTTGAGATGCTTCATGCATCATCTGGCTCTTTGCACAGCCTGCGGCAAGCTCGTCACCTGAGCCTCTTCTCATGATACCACGATACAGGCCGTCTTCTAGTTTTGCCCCTACTCTCTGCTCCCATTCTTCTACTGTTGTAGAGTATTTCTTTTGGATTCTGTCCCTATACCATTCTGGAATAACGTTGAATGCACAGAATGGAATTATCCTAAGGTCTGGTGTTACATAGTGAATATCGCATCTTTGCAGTCTTTCCAAGTCTTCGTTATACTTGTCCTGGAAGTGCATCATGCCCAAGAAGAGTCCCTTTACATGCCACGAGCCAACTGAATCAAATGACCTCTTCATCAATATGTTGCCAAACATCTTTGCCAGGTCAAGGCCTGCTGGTTGCTTCTTTCTATCAACAAAGCTTGAGAGTTTTCTTACAACCTCTAGCATTGTAAAGTACTTGTTTTTACCGGAACGAATCTCTTCTGCCTTGTCTTCGAAGAGCTCAAGCATTCCCTGAATGTCTGCAAATTTCGTTAATGGAACAAACTTTTTGGTGTCCTGATCTTCGAAGATGTAGGTTCCGGCACCACATGCAAAGTGAATCGATAATTCGTATTTTGGTTTGCTTGAAAATGCCTCAATGACATTTGTCAGTGGCATGCAGCTTGGAACTGGAAACCAGTCATCTACTGTAACCTCAGCACCTGTCTGCTCTTCAATTCTTTGTATACAGTCAGGTATTGTGATTCTGTATTTCTCACGCTCTTTTTTGCCCATTCTTCCTGTCAGAGATACTGGCTGAAAGTTAACGGCATGCACAACATCAAGATTCTTTTGTGCGTATCTGATAATACCGCCTAGTTCATGATCATTAATTGATTTGATAACTGTAGGAACAAATACAACAGTGGTTCCTGTCTTTCTTGCACTCTCCAATGCATATGGAATCTCCCAGTGATTTTTCGGGTTTGTTCTTGGAGTTACACCGTCAAAGCTAAGATACAGATTATTTACACCTGCAAGCCTGACTTCTCGCAGTGCTTCTGGATCTAGGGCAAACCTGATTCCGTTTGTGTTCAT
>JBOGRA010000112.1:0-4433 GCA_050749325.1 Nitrosotalea sp.
GTTCAAGAGTTGAAACTAAAGGCATCTCTTTGGAATAAACTAATGGATGTCTGTCCATGATGATATCATTTGGTGTGGCAAAATTGAATATGATGCGATTGACAATGTAAGTTGGGAAACAAAGCACCTGATGGAACTAATCTTGGAACCGGGTTTCCTGCATCTGATCCTAACATACTAGATGTCGGTGCAACTGATCTTACCCTAACAGGATGTGGTACCAAGACATGCTCTGGATATGGAGGAGAAACTGGTGCTCAAATAAGCGGTGGAGGGTACAGTAGTTATTTTGCAGAACCCTCCTGGCAAACTGCAGCTTTGGGAACAAAGAGCGGAAGAGCTGTGCCCGATGTTTCAGCACTGGGCTATGTGCCGGCTTTTTGGGTATATTCCACAAATTCTGATAAATGTGGAACTTCAATCATTGCTACTGCAGGCTGGTTTGGTTGTGCAGGAACCAGTCTATCGACACCTCTATGGGCAGGATATCTTGCAATAATCCAGCAGGCCAAGGGAGGCGCCTTGCTTGGAAATGTAGCGACTTCTCTTTATGCAATCTCTGGCACCAATTCATACCATTGTTCATTTCATGATGTTGCCTCTGGAAATAACATCATGAATGGCAGATCAAACTCTGGATATTTGGCAGGACCTGGCTGGGATCCGGTTACAGGACTTGGAACTCCAATAGCAGATAACCTAACTGCCATGTTGACTGGAGGGCTATCTTGCATTAGCGTTCCAGAATTTCCTATTGTACAGATAGTGCTTGTTTTATCAATTGCATCACTGATTGTATTGTACAGTATTGGGCCATTGAAGCAAAACTAGGAAAAATTTTTCACCAAATTGAAAACAATAGGTGTACTACCATATCTAATTTTTAATTGGCAATGTAAACGCAAATGTTGCACCTATTCCGTTCGAGTTGTTTCTTCCCCATATCTTTCCACCATGTGCCTCTACTATGTTTTTTGAAATATACAGTCCAACGCCTGTTCCGCTATGGTGTTTTGTGGTAAATTTTGTAAAAAGGTTTGGCATTATGTCATATTTTATGCCACTTCCCATATCCTTTACATAGATAGTTATTTCATCTCTTCCCTTTTTTAAAACAAGTGATATTGTTCCTTTGTCTGTGAACTTTAATGCGTTATGTGCCAAATTAGAAATTACCTGAGTCACCCTGTCTTTATCGGCCTCTACAAATACTGGATCATGTTTTGAAAATGATATATCTACAGACGGATGTAATTGATTGCTTTTGATCTGATTTCCAAAGTCTTCTACAATTGACGATATGCACTCGGATAAATCAAATCTGTCCTTGCGAATCACAAGAGTTTTGCTTTGAATTTTTGTCAAGTCAAGCAGGTTATTTGCCAATAGTTTGAGCCTCAATGCATTTCGCTGTATAGCGTCTACGTAGGACTCATTTTTTTCTGGTTCCGACTGTAACAATTCTGAATATGTGAGAATTGATTGGATTGGAGTTTTGATCTCATGGCTTGCAATGTTTATGAATTCAGTCTGAAGTCTCTCATGATCCTTCAATTTCTCGTTCAATTCATCTGACTTCCATAACAACTCAAAAAACAGTCTTATTGACTGGATTACGGCAATGCTGTTGGAGTATAGCCCAAAGCCTAATGTCTTTGAAAATTCCTTAGCTGTCTCCTCATGAACCTCTGATATGAAAAATTCTGAGTTGTCTACCACGAGTAAGCCTACCGAGCCCTCAGGACCATCCAAAACATTGACGTTCGGGTTGTTGGAACGGAGAAATTGTACTATGCCATCGTTTTCGCTGTCAATTGGACAGATTATGTTTATTTTTGATTCTCTTGAAGATGATGCTACAAGCTTATTTAAAACACCCAATTTGTATAGCCTTACCATTGACTTGCTCAATGGCAGCAATAACAGTGCTTCATAGTTCATGGTTTCAACAAGGTTGGAAATGATTTCAGTAGATCTCTGCGGATCATTGATGACCTCAAAAAATTCAGGTTCGGTTCCATCCTCTATCTCTTTTAATTTTCGCTCAGCCGGAATGGATCTATTCCACAGGGTCTCGAAAATGTGCCTTTGAACCTCTACTAGCTGTTCTGCATTGCTGTAAATGGCATGTGAGACTGGCTTTATCTCCTGAAGGGTAGACGTTGCCAAGAATTCCTCATCAGTTACACCAAAAGCTCCCTTGATGCCATCAAGATGGCGAAATTCTGAAATTATATTCATGAGCAATTTGCAGAATTGCATGTTTGATTTTGATATCTCTGTGATGTACCTTATGCGGACGTCTTTTTCCTTCAAGTATCGCAATATCTCGATATAGTTCTTAAAACCAAGTGTTTCAAGCGAGCCACCGGAATCGGCATATATGTTGATCTCTTCTTTGGTGTTATAGGCACATCGTTTCCATCTTTCTAAAACGTCGTGCTGGCCAAAAAGAATTTCAGTCTTCTCAGAGTTGTTGGCCTTTACAAGCTTCATGTTTTAAAATCTAATTTTTCTTCTTTAAACTAGTATGAGACATTATTCTATTAGATTCATACGTATTCAATTTAATGCAGGAACGCAGATGACCTGTGTCTATACTCTCTCAAATGTGATTTCTAATACAGAATTGTTCAGTATTGATGACCTTATTGAAACTTGATCTGCTCTGGCATTACATGGAATTTCTTTTTTGTATACTTTTCCATATTTAGTTACCTCAACTACCAAAACATCTTTTTTCATATAAAACCACACGTCCTCTTTTCTTATACCTGGCAATGTGGCAATTATTCTGATCGTGTCACTATTTTCAATGATGTCTATTAGCGGTTCTTTTTTTTCTTGTACATGATATGGTTTTTTTTCTGATATTTTGGTAAATACCTCATCCAGAGGGCGAGTAGAGATGTTTACTGCGACGTTAATAAAAGATGTAGGAAAGATCGCATTATTCTTTGATCTGTTTTCTGGTGGCGTGATGCTTATAATGCTTGAAATGAACTTGTTGAGATCATTTACTACAATATCAATACTGGACATAGTTATTTTTTTGCAATTTTTTCTTATAACGCTTGTGCTAGATTGTTCTATATACATAAATCATAACTTGATCAGTTTATGCCATTTAATTCAAAACATTTTTGAAAAATTTTTTAAAGGTTCTATCTAACTGGTGACAAAGAATTCTAGACTGGAAGATTCTTACTGGAAAAATTTACTGTGGTCTTAAAAATAAACGTGCATTAAGACTATCTTATATCATGTCTTGCAAGAAAGTTTCAGAACATCAAGTCATGCTTGGTGCAGCAATGATTGTAATCTTATTTCTTATATCACAACATGTGGTATTTGCCACATCATCTACCGGAATAATAGAGCCGTTGTATTCTGAGCCTTTCCTAAACGGCTCATTTTACTGGCAGCCAATTGTTGATGCAAAGATGGCTCACCCTAACGTTCCCTTTTTTTACCATAGTAAATCCTGCTGATGGTCCTGGAAGAAAGCCGCCAACATGTGTATATCAAGGAAACCCACTGGACAATCTAACGCAAGATTATCAATTTGGAATAGGAAATCTGACTAGAGCAGGCATAGTTGTACTGGGATATGTTGATACCATAAATGATACAACCGGCATCCAAAAACAGTATGGCCAAGTTACACAAGAGATAGATACCTGGACTATCTGCTATCCTGGAATCCAAGGAATGCTGCTCGATGACATGCAGACTTGGCCTTTTACAACTGGAAACCTAACCTACTACCAGAACCTTACAAATTACATTCATGACAAGAAATTGCAATATAGCTTTGGAAACCCAGGAACAGATGTTGACCCACAATTTTTGGACACTGTGGATGTAATGAACATATTTGAGAACGGTACACTACCACAGGACTCTATACTCCAAGGTGCAAGTGACTGGCATCTACGATATGACAAGAGTCACTTTATGTTTGTTGCATACAACCAGCCTGCTTTACCAAATGCCATATGGATTCAGAAAGAGGCGCCTTATGTAAAATACATGTTTTTTACAAATTATACCCTGCCAAACCCATGGAGCTCTATTCCATCTTACCTGAGTACAGAATTAGCAGATCTTGACACACAATCCGTACTGGTGAAAATAAACGCAGTGGAACAAAACGGATCAAACCTGCCTGGTCCGCTTGTACAGGTTAGTCAACAGATCAACCAAACCTACAATCTGGCAAGAACAGAAAATACTCCCTTTGATTACAATACGACGTCAGGATTGATGTACAAAATAACTGCACAGTTGTGCTACGGCAACTGGAGGTTTAACCACTGGCAGATTGCTCCATTGTGGTTTAACCACAAACAGCATGTTGCACAGAAATTCAATCATTGGAAAAACATTCCGAGTAACCATGATGATTCTACGATGTACGTATTTCCAACATT
>JBOGRA010000113.1:0-4415 GCA_050749325.1 Nitrosotalea sp.
ATACGAACAAATTAATTCAGATTAGAGGAATCTTTCTCAAAAATTTGAATTAGGGTTTTGGGCAATTCCTATTTTTAGTTCAAACCTATTGTTACTGGCAATTGGAATTTTGTATCACAAGAAGAGACTTCCTGTAATGATGAATAAAATATTCATATTCATTTTAGGATTTGAAATATCTAAAAAAATTGCCTGGATATCTGTTATTATTATATTATCCTCCTATGTGATACTAAACCTAAATGCGCTTCAACAGCAGGAAGCATTTGTTGATACGCCAGCGGTTGAGGAAGGAGCAAAGAATTGGCAACCTCAATTATCACAATGGGTAATAGGCGCAGACCTAAAGTATTTTTTCCTTCATTACTCACTATACCTATTTCACAATATCAGGATAATACCATTTCTAGTAAGTATGTCTATAGCCATTTTGACGTATCTTATTACAGCTGATGTATCAAAAAAAAGGTTTGCAGGAATCATTTCATTAGTATCACTTCTTCAAAGTCCACTATTTTTTAAATATGCTAGTACGTCAACATATGAAAATTCCTGGATCTTATTTTATCTTCTTTCTTTATATCTGATACGCAGATGGTATCTCTCCTCCCCTGTATATGTTCTGTCACTCATATCTAAAGGGCTGACAGCAGTATATTTTCCCATGTCACTATTCTATATTTTTCGATCTGATATCACAAAAACAAAGAAAATTTTGAATTTATCTTTTTATGCGATAATTATCATATATGTTGCGGTTTCCTTTTTTACAAACAATACTCAAGTTTCCACCGACATATCTTTTCATGACAAAGAATTCTGGACAGGATTCTCTGCTCCTGAATCATCTCTAAAATCTGATGGGTTAGTCTTGATGTCCATAATCCCTGTAGTCTTTGGATTGTTTATGACAACGGGAAAGGGTATCAAGCAAGCAGATTCCATAATGATTGTAATATCTGGTATACTTTTGACACCACCATTACTTGCAGGATTTACCCATATATGGAACGAAGACTATAGAATGATTCCTTTGATAGTTTTCATTGCTATAGGACTTGGCACTATATTTTCAAAAAACAATACTGCTACAGTACAGTCAAAAAAAATTGGATTTGTCTCTTATTTTGTATTTTCTCTAACTATGACATTATCAATCTTAGCTATAACTGAGGTTATTTTTCCACAATTGGTACTTAGATTCTATGGGCTCTTTCTTTAATGAAAAATCTAATTTACATTTTTATCATATAAATAATGGACTGAGGTATGGCTGCCTTGATTCTTATGTTATTGAAAACTAAAGAGAATCCAGTATCTTATAAGCAGTGGAATTATGAAAATTTCTTAGGATAGGAAACAAGAGAATTGCAAGGTATGGCATTGGATTTTTTAGACCCGCGTATTGTGGTTGACTAAAACATTAGGATCTTAGATGAATCCATCCGCATCGTTTGAGAAGTGTCTCCCGTTTTCCGTCTATGAGAACTACATTTTTGCCGTTGGTAACATGACCTATTTCAAAAAGGGGCACATTGAACCTCCTTGCAAGTCTCTTGATAACGTGCATCTTTTTTGCAGGAACTGTGGCGACTATTTCATACTCTTCGCCGCCGCAAAAGACAAGATTGGTCAGATTCATTCTCTTCTTCTCTGCAAATGCTTCTACATCCTTTTCAGTTGGAATTGTAGTTATCACAAATCTCTTTTTGCTTAACCTACTCATGTCATTTAGGGTGATAGATAGGCCATCACTTGAATCCATGGAAGAAGAAAAATATCTTGCAGCCCTTAGTCCAAACGCTAGCTTAGGCGTGGGCAAAAAGACACTTTTTTTGCATTTTTTAATAAATTTTGGTTCTGCTTTGAGGTTTCCAAGTATGATCCTCAATCCTGATGAAGAGTATCCAAAGGGCCCAGACGTAATTATCACATCACCATTTTTTGCCCCTCCTCTGGGTATTATTTTACTTGTACCTACTCCAAACATGGATACATCTATGATAATCTCTTTTCCTTTGTTTACATCTCCACCAACTATCTTTACATCAAATTCTTTTGAGGCCATGGCAAAACCATCCGCCAATTCATTTATCATTTTTCTAGTAAACCCTTGAGGAATAGCAAGTGAAATGGTGGCATATCTTGGCTTGATTCCCTTGCAGGCAAAATCGCTCACACATGAAACCATGCTTTTTCTTGCCATTTGATACAACTTCATGCCAGTTGGAACGTCTGTACTTTGAACTAGCATGTCTGACTTTACGACAAAATTTCTATTGGCCATTGCTAGAATCTCCAAGTCTTCTGGGACAAAGATTGATTTTTGCCCAAATCTGTACTGAAATATTCTAATGATTTCTATTTCGTCTGGATTCTTCATAACTTTTATTGACTAGACAAGTAACTTCTTTTTCTATAGATTTTGCTTTTTTTAAATTGTTTGATTCAGTAGAAATTCTGATACTGTGTTCTGTATTTGATTGTCGTACCAGAACCCAACTATCTTCATCTATGATTGACTTTACTCCATCCATTGTTATTATGTGACTGAATTTTCCTTCCATTTTTTTGGTTAGTATCTCCATTGTTTTTTTGTGAAATTTCGAGTTTACATTTATCTTGATTCTTCTTTGAAAATATTCGTCCATGAATTTGGAAATGTCTGAGAATTCATCGGTTCCAATCATTGACGCAATCAGGCCACTTGAGAGCAATCCATCTCTACACATGTTAAACTCAGGTAAGATAAAACCTGCGCTACTGCCTTCTCCACCTGCTTGGGAATTTGTCTTTAACATTAAATCTACGACATTAGCTTCACCAACCTTGGATCTCCTGACCTGACCTCCTTCATTATTGATGAATTTCTCAATAGAAACACTTGTGTCTATGCTTAAAACGAATTTTTTATATCCCATTTCAAGCGCTTTAGCAACTCCTAGTCCTAGGGTGACATCCGATGTTTGTTTCTTACCGTCTTTTACTACTACAAGTCTATCTCCATCCAAATCAAAAGCAAATCCGATATCTGCCTTTTTAGATAATTTTGTCAGGTCTGATAATCTGTCAGAAGTTGGATCAGGTCCACGAGAGGACTTGCCTGGAATGTGATTTATTTTTTTTACTTTACAACCAAGTTTGCCCAAAAGTAATGGAGCCACTTCAAAGGCTGCACCACCACCTACATCAACGACAACGCTTGGTTTACCACTGACGTTACCAATAAATTTTGTAGCTTCTTTGACATAGCTAGAATCAATTTCTGATTCTGAACCTATTTTTTCTTTTGAATGTGATTTTTCTTTTAACATTTGTTCTAGTTCTGACTCATTAATCCCTCTGCCATCTATGATGAACTTTAACCCATTCCATTCTAGGGGGTTGTGGGAAGATGTTACTATCAGTCCGCTTCCGTACTTTCTTGACTCTCTGAATGCTACTGGGGTAGGTGTTACCCCTAAATTGTACACTGAGATGCCTCTTTCCATGAGTGAGGCAGATGCAACATGGGAAAGAATTTCACTTGATGGTCTGGTATCGCGTGCCAGAATGCATTTTTTTGTTTTTATGAGATGTGAAAAATTACGACAAAAATGTATTATGTCTTTGATATTAAGATCATCAGCAAAAATTCCGCGTACTCCGGAAATTGTTACCTTCAATGAATCCAAAGCACAAAGGCTTTTTATAAACTCTGATGGCATTGCGAACCAATGCCTCGATAGCTCAGCCTGGTAGAGCGAACGCCTCGTAAGCGTTAGGCCGCGGGATCGAATCCCGCTCGAGGCTCATAAATTAATTTTCAAAAAACTATAAAATACTTGTTTACTGAACTGGCAAAAAACTCAAAATTGTTTTTTTCTTTCTTGTACATCATTAAGAGTTTCTATGTCTAATTCCAGTTCTTTTGCAAGTCCTTTCCACCATATTATTACTTCTGTCACGTCTATACTCCCCAAACATAAGCCAGACTACACCTTTATAGATCTGTCGATCGTTTTATCGCTGACCTATGGATCTCGTTCTGATCTGGAAAATTTGGCAAAACCTTTAGAAAAATGATCTATTAGATCTTTTTCTTTTTGTAAATATGATCTTCTATAGGTGATGTTTTTGAAATTATACTCAAGACATAAATGAATATTTCTTAAAAATTATAAATAGTTTCAAAACTGGATATTTTAAAATTTAGTAGAGACCGTTTAGAGTTCTAGGCCAAAAGAATCGGCCAAGCTTTGGAATTGTACATAGGTTTCTAGGTACTGTTTGCCCTTTGAGGTTATGACAAACGTATTTTTGCCATCATACTCTATCTTGTTTATTAGACCTGCACCAGTTAGGTTTTCGATAAATTTGGAGAGTCTTGAATGTGATAAGTTAGCTTTTGTTAAAAGTGCTGTTACATTGATACC
>JBOGRA010000114.1:0-4399 GCA_050749325.1 Nitrosotalea sp.
GCGGTCGCAATAGGATTAGCCATGTTGGCCGGATCTGGATGGGAGACACCCGGTACTTATGCAGGAGTAAGTGATGCCTCGCATTCTAACAATTCAACGAATTGTTATTCGTTCCAGACAGGATGTGCACACAGTACTACATACATACCTACATCAGACATGAGTAACGGGCAATACTTGAGTGGCGGCTATAAAGCATCACCATAGATCTAAAATCTACCATTTTTTTCATTTCAAACTAAAACACGGCATAATTTTTGCATCAGGCAGGTTTGTAGGCGATGAGAAGAAAATTATACACTTTTTGCAAGGATAGGCGTGGTTTCTGAATTAAAACCAGTCAATGACAAGTCTTAAGTCATCATGGAATACATGGTAAAAGAAATGGGCGAGGAACAGTGCGTGGAATGCTCGTCCAAGAATACCTGCGAATACATGAACCCAATTGAGAAGAGCGACGGAATGCATTATTATTTTTTATGCGAAGATTGCAAGCACGAATGGGAAATAATAAGGAAATAGGAAAATTAGAATAGCGCTCCAAATAGCTACAACGGTGACATTTTGCATGGGTTTGAGGATAATTCTGCAAATGACATCTTTGTTTTGCAAAATGGGTTTTACAGGTTTAACGGTAAACGGAAGCAGAAAGGTCTAGGAAAGATGAGTAGTAAACAGATTGAACACTTGGATACAATAGAAAAAGATGGTAAAATCTATCAGGTCTTTAACCTGACAAGGGTAAACCGTCTTAGAACCTCTATATTGTCAAACTCACTTTCTGACATTGGCAAGTTTTCCACTGTTCAAAGGCTTGTCAATCTAAACGCAGACAGAAAGAGGATGTGGTTTGAGGATCTGAAAGACATCAATGATGAAAAGATGATTGATTCGTTACCTGTTTCTATGAATTACTTTAAAAAAGCAATTTCACTATGTTGACAAATTCTATACGATAACCCTACTCCAAAGCCAATTAACAAAGTTGAGCATATCATGTGATTCTTCCTTGTCATATTTGCAAACAGGAAATCTTTGAATTATCTTTAACAAGTCTTTCATTGTTTTACCTTTTCCTAGCATGTACTGAATCCATTCTTTTTCATTTTTTGCCATTTTGAATGGAGATTTTAGCATAAATCCCATGTCAGGTATTTTAATTCTAAAGGCGTAAATACGGTGAAGGAGAAAAATGATACAGTAAGGATATGCATTTTCTCGGGTTAAAACACAAAATCTAGCGGCGGCTGAAAGAGGCGCTGGGCAAGCAAAGCGTGTCGGCCGAATCAAGCCCTCGCAATGTGCGTCTCCTTGACCGCATCACATTCTTTGCCGGCGTTGTCGGGCCGTTTACGATACTTCCGCAGGTTTACGAAATTTTCAGCACCAAAAACGCAAGCGGCGTTTCGCTCACCTCATGGATTTTGATGTTTGTCGTCACCCTGCCCTGGATTTTCTATGGCATGGCGCACAAAGAAAAATCCATCGTAGTAAGCTTCATCCTTTGGGAGGTGGTAAACCTTTTTGTTATTGCCGGAATACTGATGTATAGCTAATTACGAATTTAGGTTCTGTTAACTCTTCGGTTATTCTTACTTTTGATCGTTTAATATGATAACAGTATAACCCGCCCTTTTTCTTGCAAGTGAAACCTCATCTGGTAATGGCATACCATAAAATCCATCAAACAGCTATACCATCCAAATACTGAACTGGTATCAATGATGTATACATTCAAGGAAATGGTAAACCACTGCATCAGGATTGGACTTGAGAACAACGTATCAACACTGAAGAGATTCTCATCCATATTTTACCATGAACTTGACATATATCAAATCCAGTCAAAGTACAAGCTGACAGCCATGTCGCAGGCCTGTGGAAGGCTTTGGATTTTATCACGAAACTCATTCAGGTTTTCAACCGTTAGTGTATGATATGATAGAGCCTTTTAGATGGCTAATAGATCATGCTGTTTACAAACTGGCAAATAGTGCTAGTACGAATCAATCTATTAGACTGAAAGACTATGCAAGGACTAGGGAAGGCATGGTCGTCATGGATTACAATCTGATTAGGCGTTTCTTGGAATTGCTAGAAAGAACATTTCAGAAGGAAAGAAGGTATGATTTCAGACATGGTAAGAAAACCGTAGACGGTTTGAAGAATGTTCAAGAGATTACAATATCAAAGATTTCAGTTCAAAATCTGGCAGATTTTTGCATTGAAAAACAGAAAGAATTTAGAATTTAATTATCAACTCTGATGAAATGTATAAAATTGAGAAATTCTATGATCTGGAACTTTCTTTTGCCTGAGTCAATGCATACTCAAAACCATGTGAACGATTTGCAAATTTCTTTTTCTTGATCTGAGAATCTAGCCATTTGATTAATTCCTCATCTATGGTAATGCTAAGTTTAATCTTGTTCAACAGTATGACTAAGTAGGATTGGATTCATTTAACTACGAGTGAGATAATATACTACCAAGTAGGATACATGTGATAGGAAATGAATAGCATCTTCTTTTTATCGCTACAAGAGTATTATCACAATGGTGATGTATACAAATGAGAAAATCAAAAGCGATCTTTCTGCTTAGTATTCTGACTCTTGCTACTGTTACACTAGTTCCACCAGCATTTGCAAATACAACTGCATCATCGGTTCCAACTTCACCCATAACGCCTATTCAATACAGCATTCCATATTGGGTAAAAAATGACGCAAAGTGGTGGGGCGAAGGTCAGATCTCTGATGGCGAATTTGTTAAGGCAGTCCAGTATCTAGTAGACAACGGTATTCTCACTCCAAATCAGGCTATGAATGAAATAAATCAGTTACAGGATCAGAATCAGGCTATCAGGCAAGCTGCTAGTCAGACAACTAATCAGAATAATCAATTACAGCAAGAAAACAATCAACTTGTTTCTGATAATGAAAACCTGCAATTGCAGTTACAACAGGACGAGGACAAACTAAGCGAATGGAACAACTATTATAGTAAGGTTCAGACATATCTACAAAATTATAACAATACAGTACAGCAAGCTTTGCAAAATTACAACAATACAGTACAACATGTCTTACAAGTGATGAAATGTACTCCTACCACATTTGTAACAAATGGAACTATAGTATGGAATTTCTGCGATTCTAAAGGAAACCAATACACTTGGAATATGCCCTTTACCACTTATGATTATGACATAAAACGACCATTTCCAACAGATACCATTTCAATACAGGAACCAGATGGCACAATCGCGGTATTTCCTAACTATGCCGAGTTTGTTGAACCATCATTCAGTAAGGTCATAGATCAGGTTTATGATAATGCTGGAAGTGATGATCAATTCCTTTATGAAGTATGGTTTATTGTTTCACAGATGACTACCTATTCACAGGATATCACTAACAGTAATCTCTGGCCTTTACAGACATTTAGTGATGCCCGTGGAGACTGCAAGGATCTTTCAATATTGACAGCCTCAATGATAAGGTCTTCTTCACATACACAGAATTGGCAAGTCTATCTTGGGATTGTAGATAGTAATAACCCATCCAATCCACAGCACTATAATCATATGATGGTCTCGGTTCATATCGGAAATGAAGTACAATTCATTGAAGCAACCAACAAACAAAACGGTCTGCAATATTGGAATGAAACAACATTATATGGTCACTGGTTGCCTGTGGGAAACACATCTTAGCAAAAAGTAGGATAAACACATTTTTGGATTGAAATTGGAAGTAAAACAAACATTTTTAGCTCGATTTGTTCGTAAAATAACATGAGGTTTTTCAGCAGAAAACAAGCAGAAAACGAGAGAAATCAAGATAATTCAAGAACAAATGAGGTTCAATCAACAACAAAAGAGGTTCATTCAAGGTCAAATGAAGAAGAAATGAGATTCAATGAAGGTCAAACTACCAAAAAAGAGATTTCATCGAGGTCAAATCGAGGTGAATTATACTGTGAAGAAGCAATAATGAAGGACAAAGAAAGATTCGGTAGAGTTCGAAAGAGTCTGATGGACTATCTGCGAGAGACTCATGGAGAGCAAATAGCTAACAGAGCACTATGGAGAGTAAACAAAAGGATAACAGAAGGTTATCTGAACCCTTGAAAATGACTAAGTTTATCTGAAAACAATAGTTTTGTGATATTTTTTAACTTCTAATTCTCATCCATTGATTCTGTCTACCAACTCTTTTACCCTTGATCTTTCCTTCTGATTGTAACTTGTAGAGATGAATCTGTGCAGTATTCCAGCTTACACCAGCTCCTTTAGCAACCATTTCAGTTGTTACGGGCCAGTCGCTATCTTCTATGTATTTTAGAATTAATCTGTCAATCTCATCTGAAGTGGGTGACATGATTAGTATATCTC
>JBOGRA010000115.1:0-4389 GCA_050749325.1 Nitrosotalea sp.
GTCCGTGCAAGGTATTGGGGCATTAATGAATAAATCTGCTTATGACATTGGTAGTGTTACTTTGCTTACTTTGATTATTGTTGTAATGGTCTGCGTCGTAGTAGGAATGAACAGACTCGTATGGAGACGACTTTACAAAATAACATTTACAAGGTATAAGTTAGATTGATGTGATTAATTGACAGCACAAGTTGAGATACCAAAACTAATTGAGCTTCGTAATGTTACCAAGACATACGGCCCTATGACTCAGAGACCGCAAGTTGTTTTGGAGCACATCAATTTTACCGTGCGACAGCATGAATTTATCAGCATAGTAGGACCATCGGGATGTGGAAAATCAACACTCCTGAGGATAATGATTGGCCTTGCCAAACCGGAGGACGGTGAGGTATATTATCATGATAAGAAGTTGGGGGGAGTTTGTGAGGCAATGTCAATGGTTTTTCAGACGTTTGCATTATTTCCATGGTTGAATGTTGTTGGAAACGTTGAACTTGGACTAGAGGGAAAGCCATTTTCTAAAGAAGAAAAGAAAAAAAGAGTCTTAGATGTAGTCAAAGTAATTGGTCTTGAAGGATATGAGGAGGCTTATCCAAGGGAACTGTCAGGCGGAATGAAACAACGTGTGGGACTTGCAAGAGCAATGGTTTCAGAGCCTGAAATTCTTTTAATGGATGAACCTTTCTCAGCATTAGATCCTTTGACTTCAACACATCTAAGAGAAGAGGTATTGCACCTATGGGCTGACCCGACATTACCCCCAGAAGCAGTAGTCATGGTAACACATAACGTAGAAGAAGCTGTCTACATGTCAGATAGGATCATTGTTTTGACGTCTAGACCAGGCACCATAGCCAAAGAGATTAACATCGACCTACCTAGACCTAGAGATCCTCGAAGTCCAGAACTATACAAACTTGTAGACGAGATAACAGGGTTTATAGTATAATGAAGATTTATTTGGCAGCAAAAAAAATGGAATTTGTTTTATGGAGAAGTTAGGTTGACCATCCCCCGTGCTCAAGTAGGAAGAGTGATTGGACTCTTGGAGGTTTTACAAGACTTTGAGGGCAAGGTAGACTTGGCCAAAGTTGCAGACGAGCTTAGATTGGAGCTTGATGACATACTTCCCGCAGTTGACGCTGCAAAGCTTTTGCGTCTGCTCAAGGTAGATACAGGTGATCTCATCTTAACAGAAGATGGAAAAATATTACTCTCAAAAAACGCCAGCGGAAGAAAGAGAATGCTCAACAAAACATTGTCAAGTCTGGGAGAATTCAAGGGCATTACAGATTTTATTAAAAACGATCATGGTAGTGAAGTGACAAAAGATGATCTCATGGTATTTCTTAAAGAAAACATGCCAGATGTTGATGCAGAGCAGACCTTTTCTTGGATTGTGGAATGGGGACGCTATTCATTACTTTTAAGATATGACAGTGGCAGTGAAAAAATAAAGATCACGCAGAAAAGCGCAGGTTCCAAAGAGTAACATAACATACAAGATACACATATTATCAGTGGTTTTTTCATGATGGGTATTTTTATCAAATCTTTGACTTCTTTGTTAGTTATTATGCTAAAATAGATCATTTCTATCAAAATTGATTTAAATTAACTATAAATCTAGAATATCTCTATTTTGTATAGAAAATCAAAGGTTCATAAATCGAATTCACCAACTCTCGGAGAATTAGCTACTATGAAAGAATTTGGAACGTTGGAGTATGTCTTGGACATATACTCAAAAAACTGGACTTGGAAGCTGACTGGCTCTAGAGCTGTTAGCATGGTTGCCCGAGTTATTCCCCAAGCTTGGTATGGCGACGGTCCGGAGGAAGCAATAGTGCCCGACACAGAACACAATGTTCAGAAAATCAAATGGATAATGGAAACTTATCCCCTTGAGATAAAATCTAGAAACATTTGGCAGAGAAAGACAAGACACATGAAAGTATCAAAAAAGAAATGGACGAGAATAGAAAAATTACGAAAAGCAAATCCCGGGGAACAGTTCAGAGGAACTCTGCTTAATTTTCAAAGAGAGGGGTTGGATTTTCTGCTAAAATCTTCCGGCAATGCTCTTTTGGCAGACGAGATGGGATTGGGCAAGTGCTTAAAGTCTGATTCTCTAATTAGTACCACGAATGGACATGTTACAATAAAAGATATTTGGGAACAATCTACAATAACAGAAAAAAACAATGATGAGGAATGGGGCAAATTAAAAACTCCCATCAATGTACAAACTTTTGATGGAAAACAGTTAGTTGTCAAACAAGTAAACAGAGTTTTTAGGCAGAAAATTGACGAACAAATTACAAGGATTACTCTTTCTGATGGGTCGTCAATAGAATGCACCAGACGCCACATGTTTCTCACACCCAACGGTTGGAAGATGGCTGGAAAATTAAACATGGATGACAAGGTAGCAATTCCTTCAAAGACCATTAATATAGAAAAAAAATCATCGCCACAAGATGTGGCTGAATTAGTTGCGTCACAGAGTGCAGAGACTGGAATATCATTGCATTCTCTAAATCAGTATACACCATACAAGCATGCACATGGTACGAATAAACAACTAGCACTTTGTGTTTTAGATAAACTAGAGACATTTCATGAACTTTCCGAACAATTGCAAGCAATATCAATGGAATCGATTAATTGGTGTTTGATCAAATCTACAGAAAGAAAACAATTTCGTGGATATGTATACGATTTATCAGTGCCTGAGACACATAATTATATTGCTAATGGCATCATTACTCACAACACAGTTCAGACCCTATCATACCTTGCAACAGAAAAACAGACTTTTCCAGCTCTAATTGTTGCGCCTCTTGTAACCCTGAGCAATTGGCAAAGAGAAATTCAAAAGTTTCTCAAAAGAAGAAGTAGAAATGGAAGAATAGTTGAAGGTGAGTATCCAACATCAGTTTTAATCCGAACTGGCAAATCTCAGGAAATAGGCAAGCATGACATTTATATCATAAATTATGATCTGCTATACAAAAGGTTAGATGATCTTTCAAAACTAAACATAAAGACACTTGTATGTGATGAGGTACAACACCTTCGTTCAAAATCAACCAAAAAGTATTCTGCAGTTAAGAAACTTGCCGCATTAGAATCTGTAAAGTATAGAATTGGACTATCTGGCACTCCAATCTATAACAGAGGATCTGAGATTTGGCCCATAGTGGACATACTCAAACCTGGACTATTAGGAAGTTTTGATGAGTTTTGTGAGTATTTCTGTTATGTAAACGAGAAGGGCAAGGCAATAGTCCTTGAAAATAAACGTGTTAGCCTAGGCGAAGAGCTAAGAAAACATGTAATGCTAAGACGCAAAAAGTCAGATGTACTAAAAGAGTTGAAAGAAAAAGTAAGATACAAAGAACTTATCGAGTCAGACATCAATTATTATCATGCTGAACTTGACAAAATATGGAAGCGCTTAGAAGAAGAACAAAAAACTGCGACCTCAGCCTTTGACAAGTTTTCATCATACAAAAGAGCCATACAGAGCGAGAGGCAGGCGGCAGGAGCTGCAAAAGTACCCCATGTCATAGAGTTTGTCAGAAATATCATGGAGATTGAGGAAAGTGTCGTGGTGTTTTGCCATCACAAGGCAATTCATGGATTGTTACACAAGAGTCTTCATGAATATTCCCCGTCTTCCATCATAGGTGGCCAGGCAGACAAAGAGCGACAAGATAACATCGATAGATTCCAAAATGGTGAAACAAAGTTAATGATTGCTGGACTCAGGGCTGGTAATGTTGGAATTAATCTCAGTAGGGCAAGATATGTAATATTTGCAGAGCTTGATTGGAGTCCTGCCATTCACCGACAAGCTGAAGATAGACTACATAGGATAGGCCAAAAAAATACAGTATTTGCATACTATTTGATGGGCAATGGAACATTAGATGATCACGTAGCAAATGTACTAGTCGACAAGAGTTATGAGATCGATGCCATCATGGACGAAAAAGAAGAGACCTTTGAAGATAAGGACAAGGCGGAATTAATCTTGGCTCAAATTCATGACAAACTGTCAGCTAAGCGTTAGTTTCATCGCTCTTCATGTATCTCGTACTTGTCAAAAAAATCCTTACCCTCCCCTAATTGTTGTTTAAGAAATGACTCTAGTTTTTTAATTACTTCGGTACGAGGCATTCTTCCTTCCGTTGATACATAATATTCCACATTGGATTCTCGAAATTTCTTATAGTTCATTCCTTTAGACATCGGTATTACTACAGAATTATCCATAATAAGAGGTCTTACTGTAGTAATTTTTTTGCCTGCTTGATGCACTTGTCACCCTCATTTTTCTTTCCTAGTTTGAGCAATAGGCTTCCCTTGTTATACCAAGCA
>JBOGRA010000116.1:0-4372 GCA_050749325.1 Nitrosotalea sp.
TCTCTTTCCAACTTTCACATTATCGTATCAGAAGGTTTTGTAGATGTACAAACAGGAAGCGGTCTTGTTCACTTGTCGCCTGCAAACGGTGAGGAAGACTTTGAGATTGCAACAAAAAGAAAAATACCAATTTTTAACCCAATAAACGACGATGCAAAATTTACAAAAGATGCCGGAGTCTTTGCAGATCTTTTTGTCAGAGATGCAGATGACAAGATAGTTGCCGCAATCAAGGAAAAAAACGCCCTTGTACGAATTGGAAAAATAAAGCACCAATACCCATTGTGCTGGAGATCACAGCACAAGCTGCTCTGGCTTGCAAGAAGAGGTTTCTTTTATTTTCTTGACAGACTTGGAGACAAGGCAGTAAAGGCAGCCGAAAGTGTTGAATATTTTTTCGAGCCGCCAAAAAACAGATTTGTTGAAATCATCAAAGATAAGCATCCTTGGTGCATCTCACGGGAGCGCATCTGGGGCTGCCCATTGCCTCTTTGGAACTGTAAAAATTGCGGCAACCAAAAATGGTTCTTCTCAAGAGATGACATAACCAGTGCTGCATCAGAGCTTCCAGATGGACCAAATTTTGAGATGCACAGACCATGGATAGACAAGGTAGTGATAAAATGTGACAAGTGCAATTCAAAAATGGAAAGAGAGCAGTTTGTTTTAGATACATGGCACAACAGTGGAGCTGCGCCGTATGCATCACTTACAGATAACGACTATCAAGAGTACATACCTGCCGTGTTTCTTACCGAAGGTATAGACCAGACAAGAGGGTGGGCATACACACTTTTGATTGAAAATGTAATATTCAACAATTCCCCTGTTGCCCCATTCAAATCATTTCTATTCCAAGGACATGTGCTTGATAAAAATGGCAACAAGATGAGCAAGAGTCAAGGAAATGTCATTGACGCAATTGAACTGCTAAACAAATACTCTGTAGATTTGATCCGGTTGTATTTCATGTGGAAGTCAAGCCCAATTGAGCCTCTCAACTTTAGCACAGACGAGCTTGTATCAAGGCCCTATCAGATTCTCAGCACACTGTATCACTTGCACATCTACCTGAAACAAAATAGCGAGTATGATCGATACGATAAGGCTTTCACCGTACAATGGGCAAAAGACAAGAACCTCCTAAAAGAGCCAGAGATTTGGATATTATCAAAGCTTCAAAAGTTGATCTCATCAGTAACAGAGTCCCAAGATAGATGCAGGTTCCACGAATCGGCAAAGGCAATAGACGACTTTATCATAAATTCCATAAGTCAGGTTTACATTCCAATCACTAGAGAGGAGTTGTGGACAGAAGACGAGTCGTTAAGAGAAAGAAGACTTGCAATTTATGCAACACTGTATGAGATTTTAAAAACAATCGATGTTCTGATTCACCCAATCTGTCCATTTACAACGCAGTATCTACACACCACAATGTTTTCTGAGAAAAATAGCATACTTCTAGAAGATTTTCCTGTACCACAGCAGTCACTAGTCAGCGAAAAAACCGAAGAATCATTTGACTTGATGAAAGAAGCAGTGTCTGTCTCTGCCGCTGCCAGAATGAAAGGAAAATTAAAACGAAGATGGCCATTAAATGAAGCAATAATTTGCGTTGAACCAACACAGAAACAAAAACTTGAATCTTTGTCAGATTTGCTTGTGTCTCAGCTCAATGTAGAAAAATACAAAATAGTTGAACTGCCAAAATCTGAGGGACTCGAGCTTGTATCAAACCTAATGAAAGCCAGACTACCCATCACACCTAAAGTCGAGCTTGAACGAAAGAAGATAGGTCCAAAAGCAAAACAAGAGATGGGAAATCTTGTGACAAAGTTTTCAGAAGCAGACCCTAACGGTATCGTAGAAGGATTATTGGAAGATGGAACGTTTAGCTTTGATCTTGGCAGTTCCAAAATTGAGCTAGATAAAGACGATTTTGTGATAGATTTTACAGAACAGGAAGGCTATGCAATGGCAAGACGGGACTCGCTCATAGTGTTTATCAGCACAGCAAGAAACCGTGAAATGATGGCACGCGGTCTGGTTAGAGACATTGCAAGACGGTTGCAGGTACTCAGAAAGGAACGAGGATACAATCCAACCGATGTTCTCGATGCAGCATACATACTAGGTCTTGATGGGGATTCCCTCACCATGGTCAACGAGAAACAATCAGAACTTGCCTTCCTTGTAAGGGTGAAAAAAATCGAGTTTTCAGACAAGGCCAAAAGTTACAAAGATGAAGATCTTGATGGTCAAAAGATCCAAATCTCCATTGAGTAGTGTTTTATCCATCCAATTAAATAATTAAACAGAGAATAATCCCTCATGCCCAAGCAAATAACTCTCGATGGTTGGCTCTTGTCTCACTTTCAAGTGTTGTTAAAAAAGGGTTCTTCCCATGTGGCAAGGACAAAGATGCCCATTGTACTATACAGAAACAGTATGGAGGAAGAAGGAGAGTCATACCAAGAAACAGTTTGTACTCTGACTGAAGACTACATAATAGTACAGGTGTTAACATCTGGAGGTGGCATACCTCCAAGTTTCCAGCAACAGCTAGTTTTCACAATAGAAGAATTTCCAAGTTGGCTTGTGAAAAAAAGCCGAGATCTCTTGCTTTCTTGTGTAGACTTACTAGAAGAGCAGTTTAGTTGACGCAATGAATCACAATAACAAAGGGGGTCTGTTCCTGAAGGACTTCCACCAAGAACAGACCGCCTTGGTAAGAATCTACAACTTACATCTATAACTACACATCACCTATTGAAAAGACCGTGTTCGTTCATTGTGAAACATTCCGTGTTTTCCATAATTGCAAACGATTGCCAAACACATGATCTAGGGTTTTAACGACGCGCCATGTGTTTTTATCATGTCTGATACCTTGTTTATTATATCATCAGAGTCTGCATCAGGCTCAATGCTCATCAGCACAAGATTTGTCACCATAAAGTGAAAGGTTATCATCGTAACCTTGGGATATTTAGTAATTGAAAATATTGGTTCACCTAATTTTTCTACCATATATCTGCGCATTGAGGCTTTTACAACCTCAGTCTTTACCGATATCGTTTCTTCTTCATCTGTGAAATAGCTTTTCAGGTTTTTTTGTAATTTATGATATACTGTCTCGTTAAAATACGCTCCAACGTAGCGAATTTTGTTGTCCACGGAAAGTATCAAATCACAGAATTCTACTACTTTCATACATCAGACATATTCAATGCGGCTTTTATTTTATATCAAAGTTATAGATTATTAGAATTGATGTGCCATCCCAAAATCAGTTCGTCCCTTATTTTGCATGATATACCTCTCCTGACTGCTTGTCAATAACTGTTGTTCCTTTCTCTGGCATCTTTCTTGCAAATGCCCGGGCTGGTGTCTCCAGGTTATCCCAGTCAAGTGACATGTGGGGCTTGATATTGTTCCACCAATCAATGAGCTCGCCAATGTCTGCAAACCATTTCTGCTTTCGCTGAATCTCCCCATGAAACCTTTCCAGCTTGCCGTTTGTCTGCGGATGTCCCACCCTTGCAAGAATATGTTTTATTTCCAGCTCTACCAGTGTCTTTTCAAATTCTGTCGCACCCCTTGCCTTGTATTCGGATTCGTTTGCATAAAACTGGGAGCCATGATCTGTCAGAATAGAGGCAGGCCTGCCATGCTTTTTTATTGCCTCCTTGAGTACTGCCACAGCATTGTCTGATGTCGCATTCTCAAAGATGCCATAAGATACGATGAACCGTGACGCATCATCCTCGTAGCAGATTAGCCACCTGCCATCGTCCAGCTGCTTCCAGTCAGTGTGCCACATTGAATTGGAGTATGTCCTCTCATATCTTACCCACTTTCTTTTTCTTTGCTTCTTTGGTTGCTCTGATGCCAATCCTTTGTACCTGAGTATCTTGTGTATGGTATTGTGTGGCATATGGGTTCCACATGCCTCAATCGTCTTTTCAAGGAACACCGCACAGCACCTGTATCTCTCAAATGCCGATGATACGGCCGACACTTCTTGCTCTGTAATCTGTCTTTTGGGACGGCCGGGTTGCTTTAGGACCGGAATGATTCCGGTGGAACTGTACCTGGAGTACAGCTTTTGAATCCATCTTGTTGATATCTTCATGGTACCAGCAATCTTTTGGTTGTGCATTCCATTTTCCTTTTGCCTGATTATCCATGCTATTTTTACTGGGTCTAGCTTTGCCATGACATGATAGCGCTTGCCCCTGTTCCATACCCAATGTGATCTTATTGTACTAGTTAGGGGGTGAACTAATTTCAGGATAATAGACACCTTGATGCATCGATGTATCCTTTTATAGAATCCCGGATTATGTTTTGTAGCTCGTCTGGAGGT
>JBOGRA010000117.1:0-4327 GCA_050749325.1 Nitrosotalea sp.
CGTTGATGCTTCTGGTGGCAGTATGAAAAAATATTGATTTGCCAAGAATTTCTTCTTTTGTATAACCAAGTTTTTCGGCATAAGTTTTATTGCACTCCAAAATTCTTCCTTTTATGTCAACTGTACGCAAAAGGTCAGGGGACTGTTCGTAAAGACTTCGATATCTTAATTCTGTTTCTAATAAAATTTTATTTGAAGTACGAATATGATCATATTGTTCTTGTAAAATCTTTTCATGCTCCTCGAGTCGTTTTTGGGTATTGTGAATTTCTGAAATATCTTTGATGATGGTATTGCTACCAATCAATTTCCCATCTGTATCATAGAGATTAGTAGCGCTAAGTAATGTTGGAATTATGCCCCCGTCTTTTCTTTTAAGCCAAATATTTCTATCACGAACATTTCCGTTTGTTTTCCAAATACTAAATGACTCTCTTAATGCGTCTAAACTGTTTTCTGCCACATGTTCAAATATTGAAACCCCGATAACTTCTTCTCTTGCATATCCTAGTTTATCGATATATGTATTATTACAGTCTATTATAATTCCACTCACGTTTATTGTGCGTAAAAGATCAGGTGAGTGATCATAAAGGCTTCGGTATTTTTGTTCCGCTCTGTTATAGCGCTCCATTATCACGTCAAGATTTTTTTCAATGAAAATTTCATAATCCTTATTGGCTTTCTCTGTGTTGTATTGCGGATGTGACTCCATACCTTTCATCGTTTTATGATTTGATAAATTGTTTTTTCCGACATATGTGTAAAAACTGTAAATTGCAATTCATGTGTTTGTTTCTGATACTAGTCATAATAAACTAGTTATTTTCAATTTAAACAAGCTTGCCTCATTTTTACATATCTTGAGATGTTCTTACTGTATTTCTAATGTTCTAAGATTGCATTCGACATATTTGCATGCATGATACAATTGAGATTCAGGCTATGATGTAGGAATTTGTAGTGTTAATGGAGGTGACAATGCATTGGGATTTGTTACTCCTTGCCATACAAATATCTGAGCCGTATATGTTCCAGAAGATTTTGGTATCCATGATTGACTCAAGCTCATGTTTTGGTTAGGTAATAGAGAACCAGTTATCCAGGATAATGAAAGAGTGATTCCGTCACTGTTCTGAATTTGTACAAGGTATGCAAATGATTGATCTTTGTTTACTCTGTTTGTAACATCTGATACGATTTGTACTTGTTGACCGGTCATTACCTTATAGAGCGTTTTTCCGGTGGAATCAATCATTCTTGCATTGCTGGCAGGAACTCTTTCTAGAGGTGGTAGGATTGTACCAATCGTAGTGGTTGCAAGTAATCGTGATTGATCAGTTGAAGAGTACGGCGGAGGTAAGGTTCCATCAGTGTATTCTCCTGTAACGACATCTCCATTAGATACATGTAATCTGTTTCCAGAAGAAGTGTACTGCGTGGTAAAGTACACTACACCTTGAAAAATACCTGATCCTGCATATGTTTCAGTCATGGTAATCTTGGTGCCGCCAGAATCAGAATCAGACCAGACACTTGTATCAAATTTGTTTATCGCATCTGGATTCAAACTCATGTCAGGGTCAACAACTTGTAATGTTCCTTGTCCATTTGAAGGGTAGTCTGGCTGTAACCACTGGATTTCTCCCATGTGCCATCTAATGAGTGCCGAGTCTGTGACTGTTTGATCTCGTGAATATTCAAACGAGACCGAGATTCCATCATTTCCAGTACTTGGGAGCATGCCGTCAGTGGGGCCGCATATGTTATTGCATGTAGATGTGGTACCAGATGGATTTTCCCCATTTCCGTCAATTCCTATTGATCCCTTTTGGCTGGGGTCTCCTGTAAGATCAACGTATCCAGAAAAAATACCAGTATTGACACCTGTTTCAACTAGTCTATATGGTATACAATGTCCAGTAGTACACACATTTACTTTGTCATCTTGTGTATCACCTATGATGTCAATCAAATTTGGGTCCGAATTGAAATCTGGTGCAAATATAGTAATGTTAACACGATCTGTCCAAGAGAATATTTTTTTGTCAAACTGGATCGGCGTACTAGTGTCAGATGAAATAATTGCATTTTGGCTCGATTGTGCACCTACATGAGTAGGGATGTACCAAAGGAATAAAACACAAATGGTTAACATTGTTAATGGGATTAAAGTTCCGAATTGTGGCATTGCTTTATTGCTCAATCTGGCTCTTTAAATTGGATAGTATGTTTTGTACTTTGCCCTTTTGAATCGAAAAATCATTCATGACAGACATGGTTGGAAGTTTATTTTACTTTCAGCAACATATTGCAAGGTACGTAGGTAATATTTACAACCAAACCACATGTGACTTATATTTCTAGACTGATATTCAAAAACCCTTTGAAAAATCCTAATTTTATATCTATAGATAAGACATGTTTTCAGAAGATTCCTCTTGACTTCTTTCGAGGATGGAGTACATTGGGGTCTCAAGTCTTGTCAGTATCTTTTTCTTGATGAATCCTACTGTCATGATATCTCCTCGGAATATGGAATGAAGTAGCCAATCAAAGGCAACCTTTACTTTCTTCTCATTTGTGGGAAGATGTGACCAGTAAAACAGTCTCCACAAGAACCAAGCTTGTAATCCGTGAACTTTTCTTCCATTGATTAATGCAACTCCGGTACGTTTTCCAATCGTGGCCATGACCCCCTTATTTTTATAATCAAACATTTTCATCGAATTTTCCTGGCCGTGTATTTCTGCAAAAAGGTTTTCTGATACAATTTCTGCCTGTCTTATTGCAATTTGCGCCGTAGTTGGATATGCTGTACCATTGCGAGGATCTACCATATGTGCACAATCTCCAAGCGCAAATATGTTTGGATAGTCTTTGAGTCTGAGGTACTGGTCAACTACTACGCGTCCCGAACCGCCATGCTCGCACTTGAGTGATGATATGAGAGGATCTACTATGACTCCGCCTGCCCAGATCAGAGTTGCGCATGGAATGATTGTGTTATCGTTGAGTAAGACGTGATCTTCTCCAGCATCAACTGCTTTTGTATTTGTTATTACTTCAATCCCTGATCTTCTGACATACTGTAATGCAAATTCGCCAAGTTCCTCACCAACTTCTGGTAGAATTCCATTTCTTGCTGAAACTATTATGACGTGTATATTCTTTGAATCTATGTTTCTGTAAAAGTTTCTTACTGCATCATGCAAGAAATGATTCATCTCCGTGGCAATCTCTATTCCTGCAAATCCTCCTCCTACCACTACAAATCGTAGTAGTTGTTCTTGTAATATGTTGTCTCTTTCTTGGTCTGCGCACTCTAATACGCTGATTATGTGGTTTCTTATCGCAATTGCGTCCTCTAACGTCTTGATTGTAAAAGCAAATTCTTCAATGTTTACATTTCCGAAAAAATTATCTTTACTACCCATCGCAAGAATTAGATAATCATATTCAAACGCGGTTTCCTTCTGATCAAATATTCTAATTACTGACACTGCTTTATGTTCCAAGTCAATTGAAAGAATTCTTGCATGGCAAAAGTTTGCCGTCTTACAAAAAGTTCTGATTGGAGTTGAGATATCGCTTGGATGGAGCATCCCAGAAGAAATCTCAGGCAACATGGGAGTAAAGAGAAAAAAATTATCTTGACTTATCAAAGTTATTTCTGCGTTGTCGCCAAACTTGTTTTGAATCCCTCGCAGTACATTACTTCCTGCAAAACCTCCGCCTAGTATCAGGATCCTTGCTTTACGTGGTGTTTTTGAACTAAATTTACGTATCATTTTCTCATATCCCTTGATGACTAGATGTAAAAACTGGAGTTATGTTAAACATGTTCTATTCTCAAACTATATTGCAAAAATTACTAAATCTGTAGCTTTGCTGGGATGAACAAACCGCCTGAATTTGTTCACAAAACCGTAAATTTCAACTTGGGCTAATTTGGTCAATTATTTCTCATTTAATTAGCACTTCTTCACAATTCTACCTATTTTTAATAATTTTTGTCATTGGAATGATATGATGATAGGGTATATCATGTCGCTATTGATGCTAGGCCTATTCTCCTTGGTTGTCATTCCAGCATATGCTGAAGTGACATCTTTACACACTGATAGAACGTTATATGCTATAGACATGAATGTATATTTCACGGGAACAGTAGATAGCACCGACTCTCAAAAAGTAGTAAATCTTGTGATTCATGATCCTAATGGTGAACTTGTCTTGATTACTGGTAGTTCTTCTTCATCTGATGGAAGTTTCCAGATAACTGTTAACACTGATGATCCGACCCAATTCTCACTTGCAGGAACAT
>JBOGRA010000118.1:0-4268 GCA_050749325.1 Nitrosotalea sp.
TCACAAAACCAAGGATCGTATAATTGGAGTAATGACCGAGTGTCCGTTAGGACACCCTCTTGCCTGGTCCTTTACTCCAAAACATCACATGTAATGATATTTTTAACTCTCCTTATCATAAAATTGCAGTCTTGTGATATATTGTAACAGATGTCGTGCTAATCAATACATAAAACTCCAAATCAAAAAAATTATCAGCCAAATATTTTGGTGCCAACAAAGCCAAGTAGGATTATCACAAAACATGTCTTATACAACAAGAAACGCAATATGGGATATCCTTGAATTTTCAGAGTTTACAATACAGATAGGACTGTACATACAGATTATAAAGACCATAAAAATGAAATCTTTCCATGCGTTTACTTGAATATCAAGCCAAGTCATTGTTTGCAGATTATGGAATTCCAATTCCTCAAGGATTAACATCTACCACTATTGAGCAAGGCAGAAAAGATGCCGAAAAACTTGGTTTTCCATTTGTTATCAAGGCCCAGATGGCAGTAGGGGGCAGAGGAAAGGCGGGGGCCATTCAAAAGTGCCACAACGCAGACGAGTTTGCATTAAAGTATCCAGAGATCATGCAAAAAGTAGTCAAGGGCGAGAAAACAAGAGCAATTTTGCTTGAAAAAATGGCCGATATCAAAAAAGAACTTTACCTATCATTGTTTTTGAATAGAAGTAAGAGATGCTACACAGTAATATCTTCGTCAGAAGGAGGTGTAGAGATAGAGTCTGTCAAGAACCAGATAATACACGAAGTAGGATTAGGAAATGTGGACCCAAAGGTTGCAGAAGAGATAGGCAAAAAAATGGGGTTAAAGGACAAGGCACTTGTACAGTTTGTTGACATACTTGAAAAATTATCCAAAGTTACAGTAGAAAAGGAAGCAGAGTTGGCTGAAATCAACCCTCTTGCAGTGTTAAAGGATGACTCACTTGTCGCACTAGATGGAAAAATGATAATTGATGATAACTCTATGTTCAGACATGACGAGTTGCGCAAATTCCAAAAAATCTCAGAACTTGAGGAGCGTGCAGAAAAAAGTGGCTTTTCGCTAGTTGAGCTTGATGGCAACATTGCAGTGGTAGGCAATGGAGCGGGCCTTGTCATGTCTACACTAGACATGCTATCTGACAATGGAGGAAAGCCAGCATGTTTTCTTGATGTTGGTGGCGGGGCAACAACTGATACAGTATATGAAGCGCTTACTTTGATTAGTAAAATGAAAAAAGTCAGAGGAATACTTGTAAATCTTTATGGAGGCATTGTAAAAACAACAATCGTTGCTACTGCCTTCATCAAAGCATATGATAGCAAACTGGTTGATGTGCCAGTCTTTGCAAGAATGTCAGGTTCAGAGGCAGACAAATCAAAAGAGATGCTGAAAGGATCTAGAACAAAAATGTTTGATACAATCGAAGAAGCAATAAATTCAGCAGTGATTGAGGTAAGTAAAAATGGCTGATCTTTTTGATTTACTAGTTGGAAAGGAAGGAGACAAGGACTACAAGAAAAAGCCCGTGATTGTTCAGGGAATTACGGGAAAGTTTGGATCATTGCACACACAGCAAATGCTGGCGTATGGTACAAACATAGTTGCCGGAGTTACTCCTGGAAAAGGGGGACAAAAGTTTGAAGGAGTTCCAATTTATGAAAACATGAAAGATGCTGTAGGTGCAACTGGTGCAAAAATTTCAATAATCTTTGTTCCTGCAAAATTTTTCCTCAGTGCAGCAGTTGAAGCCCTAGAGTCTGGAATCAAATTGTTGATTGCAATTCCAGAACATGTGCCAATAAAAGACGCACTGGCAGTAGTAGAATTGTCAAAAAAGAATGATGCAATCGTGGTTGGACCAAATACCCCCGGAGTGATAATACCAGGAGTCATCAAGATTGGAATCATGCCAGCAACACCATTCAAACCTGGAAGAATAGCTGTGCTTTCACGTAGTGGAACTCTCATGTATGAAGTATCCAACAATCTTTCACTTGCAAATTTTGGTCAAAGCATCTGTTTTGGAATAGGCGGGGATCCCATTAATGGAGCACCACTGATACAGGCATTTGACACAATCCGAAACGGAGCCAACATAGATGGCGTAGTTGTCGTAGGAGAGATAGGCGGGGATGCCGAAGAGATGCTAGCCCAACATATCATCGATACCAAGTTTGACAAGCCAGTTGTAGCATATATTGCAGGACGGGCAGCTCCAAAGGAGAAGAAGATGGGCCATGCAGGTGCCATAATTTATGGAACCTACGGTTCAGCAGAATCAAAAGTATCCATGTATGCCAAGGCAAATGTACCTGTTGCCAAGAGGCCAGCCGAAGTACCAATGCTACTTGCAGGAAAGCTAAAAGGTACAAACAAATAGCAGGTAAAATGGAGAAAAAGAAATGCCAATTACAGATCCGTTAAAAAAACAGATTGCCCAAAAGGCAAGACTTTACTTTAAGGTCTGTTTCTCTTGCGGCGCCAAGAATTCCATGTCAGCTACTAGATGCCGCAAGTGCCACAACGCTTACCTAAGACTAAAGAACAGAACACTTGGAATCAAAAAGTAGCTAGTGACTGCCACCGCAACCACATTCGTTGTCATCTGATATCATTCTAAATTTGTTGCTTGCCTCGAATTTTGATTTCTGATAATGTGCAATGTTAAGCATCCTGTCAATGGATGATTGTTCAACAACACTTGCTTGATGTTCAAACCAGTTTTCAAGTTCGGACACACTGTAGGTATCTCCGCTTTCAAGTATTTTTCTAAATGTTGACTTGACAAGATCTTCGTCTTGAGCTTCAAGCGACTTGGCACTTGCCAAGCTTTGAAGTTGGCTTAACAGCAAAAGTGACTCGTTTCTCACGTGTTCCTTTTTCGTTTCAGCCTATAATAATTTTGAGAAAGTCAATACTTCAAACAAGGAACTCTTGATATACAGGGGAGAACAAAATCAGCTGAAAAGATATTGTTCATAATTAACTTGAAAAATTATAAAGAGATTTCAGATTTAAAATCATCTCGACTGGCAAAGGCAGCTTCAAAGGTTGCCAAAAAGCACCGAACAAAGATTGTTGTGTGCCCCCCAAACCACCTCATATCTGAAGTGACAAAGATTCCAGTTACAGTGTTTTCCCAACATGTAGACACTGCAAGGATTGGAAGTACTACTGGATTTACCGTTCCAGAGCTTTTAAAAAAATCCAAAGTCAAGGGCTCCCTTATCAACCATAGCGAGCACAAGATACCGCCACAGGAGATTGAAGAGCTTGTTTTGAGGTTGAGGGGCTTGAAAATGACATCCGTTGTATGTGTAAAAGATGTAAACGAGGCTGAAAGATATGCAAAGTTAGGGCCTGACTATATTGCAATAGAACCTCCTGAACTGATAGGAAGCGGCAAGGCAGTGTCAAAGGAGAGGCCAGAGGTCATCACAGACTCGGTAAAAGCTGTAAAAAATGCAAAAAACTCTACGCTATTGCTCTGCGGTGCAGGCATCGTCTCAGGAGACGATGTGACAAAAGCACTTGAGCTAGGAGCAAATGGAATCTTGGTGGCAAGCGGCATAGTCAAGGCTAAAAATTGGGAAAAAACAATAGAGGAGTTTGCTCTGGCCTTCACAAAAAGTAGAAAAATTTGATATTGCCCTGTTAATAGAGTTCTTGTGTGAAATCAGTCTATTTTTTTAACGAAGGCGACGGCAAGAACAAAAAATTGTTCGGCGGCAAAGGTGCAGGCCTGATGGAGATGACAAGGCTTGGACTTGCGGTGCCTCCAGGTTTTACCATTACAACAGAGGTTTGTACCAAATACTACAGTAACAACAAGAAACTGCCAAAGAACCTCATGCTGGAAGTAAGAAAAAATATTCAAAAAATTGAGAGAAGGACAGGTAAGAAATTTGGTTTGGAGAAAAATCCCCTTCTAGTATCTGTCAGGTCAGGGGCCTCAATATCAATGCCAGGCATGATGGATACAATTCTTAATTTGGGATTAAATGATAAGACTGTTTCAGGACTTGGAAATTCAAGCAAGAATCCAAGATTTGCCTTGGATTCTTATCGAAGATTTGTCCAATTGTTTGGAAAAGTGGTTTTTGGTGTAGATGACAAGAAATTCGATGGTGTACTCTATGATGTAAAAAAAGAACAAGGTGTACAACATGATTACGAATTAGGCGAAGAGTCACTGAGAAAAATAGTCTCACAGTACAAGGCAATTTGTCAAGAACACACTGGAAAACAGTTTCCAGATGACCCATACAA
>JBOGRA010000119.1:0-4258 GCA_050749325.1 Nitrosotalea sp.
GACAATAGCAGCACGTTATCTTTCACAGGAAAACTCATGATTATTACTTTCTCCCTATACGACATGGCAAACTGTACTGGTCCAAGTACCGTGTCAAACTCACGCCTCATTTTTGCTCTGAGGACCAGTTCCATGTACAACATTTCATCGTCTCTTGAATCCTCAAGAGATCTGAATCCACTTCTCATTCCTCCTGCAAGCAACCTTCCTCTTTCATTTATGATGCCAGCGAACCTAATCTTGGGATCAAGATCCATTACTTTCTTGCATATTTTTTCATAATCCATGGCTTGTCATCCTATTCCCAAAATTATGTACTGGTAGGTTAATTCTTGGCAACAGAGATGGTATAGAAATCACAACTATTTATCGAGATCTCTTTCGTGAATGTTTGTCCAAAATGGTTAAAACAAAAGTGGGCCGAATGGGATTCGAACCCACGACCTTTCGATATCTGAATAATTTTATCAGTCGAACGCTCCAGCCAAGCTGAGCTATCGGCCCAAGATGACGCTAGCTGGGCATTATAATAATTCTTTTGCAAGATGGTGGAGGGTTTACAAGATATGGCAGAGATCCTAATTTTGTTAGGGCTTGTTGTTTGTCGGAACACTGCCAAACGGCAAAGTGATCTTGGGTATTGTATGTGCCTAGAATCCAGAGCGTCCCTTGTGATTCAAAAAGGCGTGAAATTTACTGTACGAGCGCAAGAAATTTTTGGTTCTTCTTCAAGCTTACAAAGTCTTCATTCTGTACAGCCATTGTCTTCCATCTCTGGTCCATTCCTATTGCCTTTTCAAGTGTAAGGAGTGCCTCTTGTTTCATACCCTTTAGAGAACAGATACGTGCTTTGTTGTATAACAGTTCAGCGTTGTCAGGATCTGAAAGCAGAGCTCTATTGTAAAACTCAAGCGCCTCATCTTTCCGCTCAAGCCTTGAGAGAGCATGAGCCTTAAAAGCGATAGCGCTAGAATATAGCGGCTCTACTCTGAGCGTTCTATCAAACGACTTCAGCGCTTCCATGTATTTGCCCTCCTTGTAAAGTGATATTCCAATGTTACATGAGATGTGTGCGTTTTCCGGATGTGTCTTCAAGGCTTTATTATAACATTCAAGTGCCTCTGTATGTCTGCCTAAGCTATCTAGTACTACACCTTTGTTGTTTAATGCAGAGATCTTGTTCGGCTTTCTCTCTAGTATGTTATCATAAAACTCAAGTGAGTTATGCGGTACATTCTTAAAATAATGAAAGTTTCCTACTGCAAGCAGATACACATCACTTTCTATCCCTTTCTTGTTTTGCAGCAATTGTTTTATCCTCTCATTTTCCTCGATGGCAGTGGCAATCTCTTTTCTCACATCTTCCCACAACTTGACTGACTGCTCTGCCTTGAGTACTAGTGTTCCACCAGCCTTTGTCAAACTGACTACCACATAATTTTGATTTTCTTCAAATTTGACTAATAGCTGCTTGTTATCCTGTGGCGATTGTACTTCCTGTCCTTTTGTCTCCTCTGATTCCAGTCTTTGTGGCATCACTTTCTTTTTCTGAGCCTCTTCGGAGACTGTTTTTACTTCCTTGATGTCTTTTTTGTCTAATGTTGGTTTTTTCCAGAATCCAAACCTCAAACCGATAAATGTCTTTGCATCATCCTTTCTAATAACATGATCCACAATTCTCATTATCAACAAGAAGACCTACTCAAAAAGATGGAGAAAACAGGTTTTTATGTAATTCAGCCACCGAACATAGTTACAATTATGGACTCGATACATGCAAGCGTATGGACCAGCTTGGTTCTCGAATAATATATCCATATAAAAGTCACATAGTACGTAATTTCAATTCCTTTCCAATCTTTGGGTTCTAACTTGTGAGAATTTAGATGTCTTTGCACGATCTAGACATAGTGAGATACATAAAAATAAAATGAAGATATATGTATAAAAGATGAAGTTCATTTACATCATACCTTTCCTGATGTTATTTGCATTATTTCCACATGATTCTCATGCTGAAGTCTATCTCAACAAAGGACAATATGGAGGATATTTTGATTCACATGGAGTTTATACTGTTTATGGTTATGTTGGAAACAATGAAACCCAACCGGTTATTGCAAAGGTAGATGTTGCAGTAAAAAATGGAAACACAACATTTTCAGAATCAAAAATTCTTCCTCTGATTTATCCCTCGATGGGTATGATGCCATTTAGGTTTAGTTTTCCGCAAATAAGCGCTGGAGATCCCATGTTACTAAAACCCGATCTTGCCTTTATTTCTACGCACAGTAACGCTCTGAATCTTGAAGTAGTCTACGATACGTCGCTTGTCCATTATCCAGACGGACATTTGACAGGCTTTATCCAAAATACTGGTAATGATACAACACACAATATCGATGTGTATGCTCTAGTCTACGATAAAGAGAATCAACTTCTTGGCGCTGTAAAAAGTGTGAAAACAATATCGCAGATACTTCCAGGAGAAAAAGCCGAGTTTGTAATGTTACCTGACCCTAAGATGGCACAAAACATAGCTTATTACAGCTGCTTTGTACCTGGTGCCGATAATGCAATCGAGCTTGCAACAGATGATGGTGGTAAAAAATTCTATTTCAGTGTACTCTCAATAGTGTACTTTTCAAATCAGAACTTTGATAAAAATAATAATTCTATTTCATTGAAAGCTTCAAATCCGTGGCAGCTACCCTATTATGCTACTTTCATGTTTCCAGTAAATTCGAGCGACGGTGACCTTAAGGTCTTCATAGATGGCAAGGAGGTTAAATCTCTAGTTAGCAGGGATCAAGATACAGGAAACTGGCATGTTGCATTCAACGTCAATTATGGTCAATACAATGTAATGATAACTGGTTTCAAACCAAACTTTGTTCCAAATTCTGATGAGTATTTCTACGTTACACCCAAGTTAGCTCTAGAATCTTGGGCTGGATATTCTACATTTTCCATGAACGACTCTTCAATGTTGCAAGAACTTGGAATAAGCGGCACTTACGTGCCTGTATGGGTTAAAAATGATGTACACTTTGTACTGTTTGATAATCTTCCAATTGATCAGGTAGTCAAAGTCATAAAATACCTAAATGAACAAGGTGTAGTAAAATAACTACGTGAAACTAGGTTTTACTATATTTGAAATATGCTGATGACAGTTGTGCCCTTGAACTGTGTAACCTTAGAAGACGACTAGTTTCAAATTTGGTTTATTTTGAAACTTGCTAATGCAACTAAATTAACAGATTGAAACCCGGTATTATCGATTTTGATGAATAAACGATACAGTTGCCAGCCGTTACATTCAACGCTATTTCTTTTCTTAAAGGTTCAATTTAAAATATTAATGTTATTCTCAACAATAAAAAAAACTGTTTGAAGTAAGAAGGACTAAAGCCATCAGTGCTTTCTACCGATTTTGAAGTTTCATGATTTTTTCATACTGCTAGAATTGCATATCAAAAGAGTCCAAGATGAGCTAATCGACCAAGAAATTTTCAGATTCAACTAATCATTTTAAGTCTGCTGGTTTTTCCACTTGATGGAACAGCCCATGGATGGATCAAAGTCCTTCTCTATCTTTTTTCCTGCAAGCAGTTTCTCTATGTTGGAAATCATTGTCTTCTCTGTAGGACTATCTTCTGGTCTCATCGCATCGTCAATTCTGCCATGGAAAACCAGTCTTCTATCATTGTCAAAGAGGAACGGATCAGGAGTGCAAACCGCACCATACCTCTTTGCCACTTCTTGTGTCTCATCTACTAGATATGTGAATTTTATGCCCCTGTCTTTTGCAAATTTCTTCATGCTGTCAAAACTGTCATCAGGATAATTTGTCGGGTCATTGCTGTTTATCCCTATCATTGCCAACTTACCCTTGAACTTTTCAGAAACCTCGTTCATTGCAGTAACTTTGGCCTGTACATATGGACAGTGGTTGCACATGAAAACGATCAGTAAAGCTGGATACTCGTTGAATTCCAACAAGGAATGCTTCTTGTCATCTGTCCCAAGCAGATCAAACTCTGGAGCCTTGTCGCCTGCTTTTAAAACGATCTCAGATTTGAGTAAGACCACATGATTTTGATGTACAATATCAATAAAATCTTTGCCAAAGGGAACAATTAAAATCTGCACGTTTTTCAATTCATGCAATGGGCTGGTAGTTCAGCGGTAGAATACCCGCCTTGCACGCGGGGGGTCTGGGGTTCAAATCCCCACCAGTCCACTCTATCTGTGG
>JBOGRA010000120.1:0-4190 GCA_050749325.1 Nitrosotalea sp.
AACCAAGCTAACAACGATTGGAACTGTCGTGTTAGATGAGATCATCTTTGCAAAGTAGGAAGCACCTGGATTGGAAAGTCCCACAGCGTTTAGGTATCCACTTTTTACTCCAACTACAGTTGGATTTGGATATCCATCCCAAGGTTCTTTGCTCAACGATTTTGTTACAAGCGCACCTGCTCCTTCTTTATATAAGCGAGCAAAAACTTCAAGCGATATGCCAAGAATACCGGAGGCAAGCATTGTGGGTCGTTCAAGTGATATTGGCCCCACATTTGTCGAGATGTCGGGATTCACTTCTAATTATAAAAAATGTTTGTCTTATAACAGTTGATGCTTAGTAGCCTAATGTTACCTTTTTTAGTAAGACATGAAAATGCTTTGTATGCATTCTGTGATTCTAACAGAGCTCGGTGTTGCAATTTTTGATAACAACAAATGTGTAAAATCTATCCCATTTAGAAATCCTGCAAAGGAGTACATTGAACTAAAAAAGGAAATGTCTAGTATTAACGAACTTGAACAATTCCTTTCCAAGGTAGGAACAAGCGTATCTGTCAATGATACAAGCCTTCTCAAAATTCTAAAGAAAAGATCAATAGATGCTGAACTTATGGAGGAGAACAAGATTGAAACAATCCAGTCTTCCAAGCTTAGAGTACTTGTAGATTCTGGTTTTGCAACAAATGAAGGCGATGCAAGAGGAAAGCTAAGAGAATTTGCAATGCAGCTTTCTTCTTCAAAGGTTACTGAGATCTCCGAGAGTCCAGATCTTCACATTATTCAAGCTATCAACATGCTAGATGAGACTGATAAAATAATCAATCTGTTAAGCTCAAGGCTTAGAGAATGGTATGGACTTCACTTTCCAGAGCTAGACAATCTAATCGATACAATCATCGGTTATTCTAAAATAGTTCTGGCAGGCAGTAGAGATAACCTCAATCAACAAGTGTATGTCGATGCAGGGTTTCCAGATGAAAAGGTAGAGATGCTATCACTCTTGCAAGAAAAAAGCAGGGGAGGTCAAATTTCCAATGAAAATCTCGCCATAACACAAAGTCTTGCAAAACAAATCTTGGAACTATCTGAGTTAAGAACTAATTTAGAAAAACACATAGAGACCCAGATGCAGATAATAGCCCCAAATCTTTCTGGAATTTTAGGAACTTCCGTAGGAGCCAGAATACTGGGAAGAGCAGGTAGTCTCAGAAGATTAGCTACCATGCCTGCAAGTACAATTCAGATCCTCGGCGCAGAAAAAGCACTTTTCCGCGCTCTAAAAACTGGCGCTCAACCTCCAAAACACGGCTTGTTGTTTCAACATACTCTAGTTCATGCAGCCCCAAAGTGGCAACGTGGTAAGATTGCAAGGGCAATAGCAGCCAAGGCTGCACTTGCTGCAAGAGTGGATGTTTTTGGAGCTGGAAGAAACGATACACTCTTTGAAAAGTTAAACATAAGAATTAGTGAGATTGGAGAAAAATACAAGGATCCGCCTCCTGAAAGACCAGCGCAGCCCATGCAACAGCGTAGACCGTTTGAACAAAGAGGAGGAAGACGTGACGATTTTGGCAGACAAAGAGACAAAAAGAATGACTGGCAAAAGTCAAAACGAAGGAAATTTGGAAAACGAAGAAGATAATATTTTCTGGGTTAAAATAGATGGGGAAAAAAGACTCGCAACTTTAAATCTCGTTCCAGGAAATCAAGTTTACAAAGAAAAACTAGTCAAAATCAAGGATGAAGAGTTCAGGGCATGGGATCCATACAGAAGCAAGCTTGCCTCATCCATAATGAACGGCCTCAATGTTCTTCCAATAGTTAGAAAGTCACGAGTTCTTTACCTTGGGGTTTCCACTGGAACGACTGCAAGCCATATTTCAGATATTGTAGGTCCAAGCGGGATTGTATTTTGTGTGGAGCACACAAGCAGAGTTGCTCGAGAATTTCTTGACAGAGTAGCATCGTACAGATCAAACATAGTACCCATTCTTCAAGATGCAAGAAAGCCCAAAGAATATTTTTCAGTTTATGGAATTGTGGATGTTGTCTATGTTGATATTGCCCAACCAGATCAAACCGAGATTGCCATTTTGAATTGTAAGACATACTTAAAAAAAGATGGATATATTGTGCTTGTAGTAAAGACGCGAAGCATAGATGTTACAAAAGATCCTTCAGAAATAACTCGTAATGAGGCTAGAAAATTAAAAGACAATTTTGAGATAGTCCAAGAGATTAACTTGGCACCGTATGAGAAGGATCATAGCATGATCATTGCCAAATATCTTGGATAGTTATTTAGCTAACACCAAGCAAAATCCTGACTGGTTTCCAACTCTTTCTTACAAATTTTGGGGCTGTTCCATTCAAGTTGATTGTACCTTTGATGAAATTCATTGTCCTGGAATCTGACGGATATCCGCTTCCCACATTGAAATTTTTTCTTATCTTCTCAATTGCTCTGTCTCTGTTTACCTTAGCTATGATAGAGGCTGCAGAGACTACTGGAAATCTTGCATCAGCGTGATGACTAGAATGTACTTTTTTGGTTTGAGCAAGTTTTGAAATTAGCAGTCCAAATCTTTTTGGATTTACGTCACAAGAGTCAACATATGCAGAATCAGGCTTTAGTCTAGAAATCACTTTTGCCATGTATTTGCCTTCCAGTTGATTCAATTCATTCTTTTTCACACTTTGATCTATCACATGTGGTGGAATTCTTGCCACATAGTAATCATCCACTATTGCAAGTATTTTTTTGTATAAATTCTCTCTTGTACTAGGGCTAAGTTGTTTCGAGTCTTTGACTCCAATATTAGAAAGTTGTTTTATTTTGTTGCGCTCAATGCATATACCTGCAATAACAAGCGGACCTATGACCGATCCCCTTCCAGCATCATCAACTCCACATACTAACATTTGAGTTGTTCTTGCACCAGATGTATTAAACCATTTAGGATTTTACCGGAGACAGAGATTTACGAAAAAGACAAAAAGTGTAACTAGTGTTACATGGAATCCTGTTTGTTGTCTGCTGTAAACCACTGAATGCATTTACTAAAATTAGATTATGCACCATCAAATTGGCGTTCGTTTCTGTTCATGTTTTTCTTCCTTGTTTCTAGACTTTTTGGAAAATACCCCTAATGTATACAATATCACAACGAGAAAAACAGCTATTGACGGAGCTACAAAAATTATGACCATTTCCTGGCCAAGTATTATGTTGCGTGCAGGTTGTATTATTGGAGTTTGAGTGTTTGTTGCATTTGGGTTCTGGTAAACTAGAGTAGAAAAATCTACAAATGAACTTCTACCCCCTACGTTCTGGAATCTAAAAGTTGCCGAGCCTGGATCCTTGAAGACAAAATACTTGTAATCCCCTCCGATTTGCGTAGCTCCATCAGTTCTGAAAAGTTCATTCCCATTCTGTATAATTACAAGCTTGTATGTAACGCCGCTCTCAATCATTCGTCCCGTTATACCATTATAGATTTGGTATACAAGCGAGGTTTTTTCATTTGTAAGAATAACATGAGGCTCCCAAGAAAGATCCACTTCGTACTGTCCGTCAAGTGTTTTTTCTACTACTGGCCATTTGGTAATTAGCTGTCCACTGGCATCCGTTGCTACAGTTGGAACCTGTTGATTGACCACTATGGCCCCATTCATCCATGGGTGGATAGAACAAAAATAGTGGTATACACCTGGCTTTGTAAATGTATGTGACCAAGATTGGCCGGGTTTGAACGAGCCACTCTCAAATAATCCATCAGATGTACCTACATTGTTTGTTGTAGCAAATTGAATCCTAGTAATTCCTTTTCCACTAGTGATGTTGTGAATTTCTTTGTCTTTGTTAATCCATGTTATTGTGTCGCCTGCTTGTACCGTTACAACACTTGGAGAGAACCACTCGGTAGTAGGTGTATCAAAGTTTGGATTTGCTGCACCTAAAGGTATTGTTACAGTTTTGTTTTCTGCAAATGCGGCTTGATTAGACCCGATTACAAATAGGATTGTAACAAAAATGACAGATGTTATGAAATTAGTTTTATTTTTCATGTAGATAGAATAAAAATTACAAGTCAGCACTGTACTGTTGTTAGGATCATTATTTAGTGATATAGTTTGTTTGATACCTCTACCGATTTTTTTATTAATTTTTGGAAACATTAGATTTA
>JBOGRA010000121.1:0-4133 GCA_050749325.1 Nitrosotalea sp.
GGAGTAAAAAGTGGATACCTAAACGCTGTGGGACTTTCCAATCCAGGTGCTTCCTACTTTGCAAAGATGATCTCATCTAACACGACAGTTCCGATTGTTGTTAGCTTGGTTGGTTCTATTCCAGAAGACTTTACTTTTATGATAAAACAATTTGAAAATGTTAAAGTTCTGGCATATGAGCTTAACCTGTCATGCCCCCACGTAGAAAAAGTGGGACTTGAAGTTGGCGATGATCCTAATCTTGTACAAAAAATAGTCAAAGAAGTAAAAAAAACATCAAGGGTTCCAGTAATATCTAAAGTCGGTCTTGGCTCGTCTGACTATCTTGAAACAGTGAGAGCGTCTTGTGAAGCAGGAATCGATGCAATAACTGCAATAAATACAGTGAGGGCCATGGCAATTGATGTTGAAACTACCCGACCCGTTCTAAGTCACAAGATAGGTGGACTATCAGGCACTCCAATAAAACCAATCGCAGTACGATGTGTTTATGAAATATCCTCAAAATTTGACATTCCAGTAATTGGTTGTGGTGGGGTGTCAAGCTGGGAAGATGCAGTTGAATTTATACTTGGAGGCGCAAGTGCAGTTCAGATTGGCAGTGCTGTTGCGGAAAAATTGGGCAAAACATTCTCTGAAGTAAATAGTGGAATATCAAAATACATGGAAAAGAAAAATTTTCAGAAAATTGGTGATATGGTTGGAATTGCAAAGAAATATTGATTTTCCGATAACAGTGACAATTGAAAAGGTAATTGACGAGACTCCAACTGTGCGTACTCTGGTTTTTTCTGATGATCTTCTATCAAAAGTATTGCCTGGGCAATTCGCAATGGTTTGGGTTCCGGGAGTAAATGAGCTACCTATGAGTATAATGATATCGCAAGAAAAAGGAAAGGCTGCTTTTACGGTTAGAAAACATGGTATAGCATCCACAGCCCTTTATTCTGTGAAATCTGGCGACCAAATTGGCATTAGAGGTCCATATGGGAATTCCTTTACCATGAGACAGGGAAGGTTATTGCTTGTAGGTGGAGGAACAGGACTTGTTCCACTCATGAGGCTTGTGACATTTTTGAAAAAGACTGATGAAGTGACCGTGGTGATGGGTGCTAAAACAAGACAAGAGGTTTTCTTTGAAGGGCTTGCAAATAAACTCCTAGAACAGAACACGCATAGAGTAATTGTAGTAACTGAAGATGGAACATATGGAGAGTCAGGACTTGTTACCGACGCAATGCAAAGATTGCTCAAAGAAAATGCATTTGATGCAGTTTATACCTGCGGACCTGAAAAGATGATGCATAAAGTGGTGCAACTTGCTTCTGAAAACAAGATCTATGCAGAAGCCAGTATTGAAAGAATGATGAAATGTGGGATGGGACTTTGTGGAAGCTGTTGCTTTGGTGATGTTCTGGCATGCAAGGATGGTACAGTATTCAATAGTCAACATTTGCTAACAAACAAGGAATTTGGATACACTCACAGAAGCAAGTCAGGCATGCTGGAGAATTATTAGACCCTTGGAAATACGGGAAACCTTAAAATGCTATGCAAAATTATTGAGATTGAAAATTGGGTCACCCAAAAGTTGTCTTAAGTGCTGATCGTACACTGATGTCGCCTTATCGTGGGATATCTTTAGCTACATTCTTTGGATGTGCGCCTGCAATTGATCCACACAGGCCAAAAAACAGCATGTGGTATTTCCTCTTAAAAGATCAAGTGACTCCTAAGATACTTTTTGATTTCATCTGCAATCCTGTATCTCATACTAATGGAGTTGCTAACTATGCACCATATGGACTACGAAAGGTAGAGGCTGCACTATTGAGAGATGGTTACAAACGAGAGGATGTTGTGATTGCACATCCAGACCACATCGACAAATTCATTGGTCCTGAAACAGAAGTTATTGGTACATATGAAATGGACCCGTTAGGAATGGGTCCTGTTACAATGACATTTACGTATGGCCGCAAGCAGACATCCTATGATGAATATTACAACGCACATTTACACAAGAAAATCAACGAGGCAAAGAAAAAGAATGGAAGTCATGCCAAAGTAATTGTTGGTGCGTCAGGAACTTGGCAATACAATTATGATCCAAAGAAAATTCAGGAATATGGCCTGTATGCAGTATTGGAAGGAGAGCTCGGAGGTATTGCTCCTGAAATAGACGGCCATGCTGGTCAATTCTTTAACAAATTAATCGGAGGAGAGTTTGACAACATGAACCCATTTGTTAAAAGTGATTTCAAAGTTGAGGTAAAAGAATTTGGAAGAGATGATGAAAAGTTTCATGGAAGATTTATCCATTACTGGGATGAGCCAGAAATTGACGATATTCCAGATATTGTAGAACCGAGCATGCACGGAATGGTAGAAGTCATGCGCGGATGTGGAAGAGGATGTAAATTCTGTGACGTTACCCTGAGACCGCTCAGATATTATCCTCCCGAGAAGGTAAAAAGAGAGATTGAAGTCAACATAAAAAAAGGCGGACAAAGAAACGCATGGCTGCACAGTGATGACATCTTTGTGTATGGTCTTGATCCAAGAAAGACAAAGAACATGGCACCAAACAGAGAAGCACTGGAAGAGCTATTTACGGCAGTAATGTCAGCTGGTATAGTTCACACTAATCCTACTCACGGCACGCTTGCAGGTGCAATAGCTGATGAAAAATTAATTCCAAATATTTCAAAGATCATTAAATCGGGACCAACTAACAAGACTGGAATCCAGTGCGGCTTTGAGACGGGAAGTTTACGATTGATTGGAAAATATGCAGACAGAAAATTATCGCCATACAAGCCAGAAGAATGGCATTGGGTTGTAAAGGAAGGAGTAAAGACATTAAACGAACATCACTGGATACCTGCATTTACACTCATCATGGGATTGGATAATGACGAGACTGAAGAAGATGCATGGGACACAATACGCCTCATAAATGAACTAGAAAAAGAACAAACCGAATCCATGTTTACAGTAACGCCTTTAACTTTTGTTCCAATTGGATTGCTTGAAAAATCAGCGTTCTTCGATATTGGCAATGAGCTGACTGCAGCTCAGCTGGGTGTCATGTACAAGACATGGCAGCACAACTTCAAGTATGGAATTCAGAAATTCATGGATAAAACAGGACCGAATGGCCAACTCAAACGAAAATTATTTACTACTCTTGCAAAAACTCTGGGCGGAGTTCCATTGAGTGCGATGGAAAAATATGCAAGAAAGAAAGGTGCAGAACACCAAAGAGTAATTGATACAATCAAGACAAAGTATTGGTAAGAGAAACCAAATACATAAATTGCATCAACAGATGAATTAATTCGTGCCAACTCACGGATCGCTTACTAAAGCAGGTAAAGTTAGAGGCCAAACCCCGAAGGTCCCAGCAAGAGAGAGACACGGAGAAATTGGCATTACAAGAAATCGCGATAATTTTAGAAAAAGATTCATCCTAAAACGAGTTCCTGGGCAAAATAAACCAGGCCAAAGAAGAAGAAGAAAGTAGCCGTAATATCATTATTTTACTATATTTTACAAACAATGTTTCATAACTTGGCGGTAACAGAATCTTTTTTTATGGTTGTCATGGGGAATCTTTGCATGTCTATAAATGAATCAAATTCTGTGGGCTGTTCCAGATTAATCGACGTGCGAGGCTGTAAAGAACCAAACACAACCAAGCAAGGAAAACAATATTCAATCGATATAAATGATGATCCAAGAGTGCTCTTCAAGGATACTGTAGGAAATGGAAGGGAGATGAAGTTTAAGCGAAACTGTACTATTACTATATCACATGAAAAAATATTCTATAATAGAGACGATGTGGAAATAAAACCAGCTAGTATACCATAGACAGTCAATTCACAAATATTGATTTTGTAAACATTTGATGCATTGGGGAATTTTAAATACAAAGAAGTGATTGTATAGTAGATACAAGAAAAAGATTGGAGCGAGGATCAAAAAAAGCATATCCCACTTGTAGTAGAAAGACGGTACATGATTGACAAAATTCATCTACTAGGTAGAATCAGAACAAATGCTAAAAGCCTGTATAGCGATACATTACTGTATGGAAAAATCTCTCAGTTACTATCTGTATGGAAAGG
>JBOGRA010000122.1:0-4059 GCA_050749325.1 Nitrosotalea sp.
TGCACAGGACTTGCCTTATCAGTAAAGTCCTTTCTATTGTTTCTGCCTGTTTCTCCGGGATTTTTGTACCACTCAAATACTTTTACTGGACAACTCAATAGACATATTCCGTCAGCGATACAAGAAGCCCAATCTACTGCGACATATGTTCCATGTACCCCCATCGGTTTGATTTCTTCACCTGCTGCCTTGTAATCAGCAATAACTTTTGGATCTGATGCAGCCTCTGCAAGACGCCCAGGTCCCCAAACTAGATAATAACTCTCACTTGATGGATCCTTGAATTTTTCTTCCACTTTGTGACTCTTAGGAAAATTTGGATCTATTGGCACGTTATTGCAGAAATATTGCTACTTATTTAAAGTGTGTACAAGAATACTGGCAGGCAACTGCCAAGAAGAGCTGCAGGTGAGGAATCATGTTCCTATAATTTTAGTCATACAAGATAAATTCATATCTTTCAGAAATTGGTTGTAAACGGTGGGAATTTTCAAGTATGACGTGTATCGTAGCCCTAATGTAGGCATTTATGCAAAATGTAATGATAGTTTTGTCTTTATTCCAAATGGTTTTGCTACAACAAAAGTTAAAAATTTGTGCGAATTTCTCAAAACCGATCATGTCTTCACATCAGTAGCTAACACTAGACTCCTTGGAGTTTTAATGGTTATGAATAACAATGGAATATTGTTACCACGAAATTCTCTTGAAGAAGAGGTAGTTCATCTAAAAAAATCAACTGGTCTTAATGTAGAGATCCTCGATACAAAGCACACAGCCATAGGCAATCTAATATGTGCAAATGACAAAGGCGGGATAATGTCACCTCTAATTCCATCTGAATATGTAAAAAAAGTCGAGGATGTTCTGGGAATAGAAGTGATAAGAAAGAAAGTTGCTGGATATTATCAAAGTGGTGCCATGGCAAAGGCCAATTCCCATGGTGGAATCATACATCCTGCAACTGAAGAAGAAGACATCAGAATCATATCCCAAGTTCTTGGTGTAGAGTTGGAACCTGCCACCATCAATGGTGGATCTCCTTTTGTCTCTTCAGGAATATTGGCAAACAACAGATCTTTGGTAGTTGGTTCACTTACGAACGGTCCTGAACTAGTGATGCTTACAAAGGCATTCAAAGTGGAAGATTAGACCGCGGATCATGTAGAAGAGAATCGAGTTTAACCTGTTTTTCAGAGCCATCCTTCATGTTACGAATTAGAACCGATTTTTCACCATATTCCTTTGGAGCTATTATTATCACATACTTGTAATTTGATGCCATGTCCATTTGTTTCCTAAGGGATCTTCCTGCCAAATCCACCTCAGATGACACGCCTTTGAGTCTGAGGGCAGATGCAATGCTAATGGCAATTTTCTTCATTTCATCATTGACAAATGCTATCCATACATATTCTTCATTGTTTGATAAATTTGTAATTCCTTGCTTCTCCAAGGAATGTACTATGCGTTCCACACCACCTGCAGCACCAGTTGCTCCCATATCGTTTCGCCCAAATGCTTTTGTTAATGTGTCATAACGACCGCCACCAACAAGGGCCCCCAAGTCTGAGATGCTGTCAAACACCTCAAAAACAATTCCAGAGTAATAATCAAGCCCTCGCACAATACCAAAGTTTACTCTGACATTTTCCACGCCTCTATTTTTTAATGATTCAAACAGTTGCAGTACCTTGTCCCAGTTTTTGAGCTGACTTGTGTCAATCATTTTCTCAATTTCTTGCGGAGCCCCCTTAATTTGAGAAAATTCTAAAACTAGTTCCAAGTCGGAAATAGAATATCCTTTTTCTTGATATTCTGTGATTATTTCTTGCTTTCTTTTCTTTTGTATCTTATCCATCGCTCTCAAAATATCGCTTATTACATCAGATGAATCAGTCTTGAAAATATTTTTTACATATGATTCAACCAGTCCTCGATCGCATATATCAATTACAATATTTGCAAGTTTTAGATTTGAGAAAAACTTGGAAGTGAAATCTATTATTTCTGCATCAGATTCCGTATTAGGCTCGCCATATATCTCCACATCCCACTGATGAAAGAATCTGTATCTTCCTTTTTGTGGCTCGTCATATCTCCATACCCCCCCAAATGTGCAGAACTTGGCTGGAAGCCTCATGGATTTTTGAGCTACAGCATACCTAGTAAGGCCTATAGTAAAATCAAACCTGAGAGCAACTTCTCTTTCTCCCTTGTCTTTAAAGTAGTAAATTTCATTTCTTATAGAAGGCCCGCTCTTTGTTTCTATCACTGAGACAAGTTCTATTGGAGATGGTTCCATGAATTGAAATCCAAATAGATTTGATGTTTCTATGAATTTTTGTCGTATGTATTCTATTGTGACAGATTCCTTAGGTTCTATGTCGCGCATCCCTCGTGGTAAGTCCAAATTCAAGACTCACTCTTGTTCCAATGCATTTAGACTTTCTGATTTTACAAAATTGCAATTATGATAAATTAATAACGTAAGTGAAACCTACCAAAAGTCATCATATGACATATCACTATTTAGAACACATGACAGATGCGTTCATTGAAGTAACTGGGCAAACCTTGGAGGAAGCCTTTGAAACAGCCGGAATGGCTGTGGTTGATACAATTTTTGATATCAAATCAGTTGGAAAAAAAACGAAAAAAAAAATTGAGATAAAAGCAAGGGATCTAAATAACTTGTTGTATAGTTGGCTTGAGGAGATAATCATACTTACGATAACAGATGGGTTTGTTGGAGCCAGCTTTAAAGTTTGCATAACTAGACCAAATGAATATGTTCTAAATGCAACAATAGATGGTGAAGAGATTGATTTTCAAAAACACCACTTTAAATTAGAAATTAAAGCCCCTACTTATCATCTCATGGAAATAAAACTGGAAAAACCAGTTGTAATGAGATTTTTACTTGATCTCTAGTACAAATTATTAAATACTGTTCAAATTTATTTTATCAAGTTGGTAGACGAGGAAATAGAAAAAATAATGAAGAAAAAGTTAGCTGATATGACTTCTCACAAGGAACAGGGAATTTTAGAACTAACCGATGCAAGTTTTGACAATGGAATAGCTGGTGACGTTCCAGTAATAGTAGATTTTTGGGCCACATGGTGTGGGCCATGCCAGTTTATGTTACCCATATTTACCAGAATGGCAAAAAAATACAAGGGCATCAAGTTTGCTCGCGTAAATGTGGATGAGGCACAGGGAATTTCTCAGAGATACCAAGTGTATGCAATACCTACATTCTTGGTCTTCAAGGGAGGCAAACTTGTCGATAAAGCAGTAGGGGCAGTAGGTGAGCCAGGCCTGCACATGCTTGCCCAGAAATACTCTCAATATCCGTAAACGGAATTTAATTTTCTCTGAAGCTCTATTATTTTCTTCAAGGTTTGAAATTCCTCTGGATTCAACTTGTGCGAAAATTGCTTGAGTAAAAGCTTGGCTTCTCTGGATGGAGGTAATGAATAGAAGACATCTTCTTCTGAAACCTGTCTTCCAACAGTGGCATTTTGAATAGATATGGCTACTTCTTGACCTTTCTTGGCAGAATCTATGCTCTTTCCATTGTCTTGAAGCTGGTGAACAAGTCCAATTTTTTTCCCATTCGCATTCATTATAGTAATTTTTTGTTTTAGAGTGCCAACATCTACTCTAACTCCAAAAACAGCTGGATTGCTTTTTCTAAATATATATCCCTTCAGAAATGTCAGTTTGCAAATAGGAGTTAGTTCCTGAAATATGGCGTTTTCTTCATTGGCTGTATCCTCTTGAACCCAGTTGAGATAATTATCGATCAAGCTGTATATGACTTGATCGTGGAAAATTCTAATGTGGTTTGCTTCCGCTTCTTCTTGAGCATCCTGCAAAATTTTTACGTTAAATGCAATCACTATTCCAAGATGTCTGTCATTTTCCTTTATTGCCAGAGCCTCGACAACATCACGTCTGGTTACAGGACCTATGTCAGCCATTGATACTGGAACACTTTGTCGTTTTAACATGTCAGTGATGGCTTCAAGAGATCCAATAGTATCACATTTT
>JBOGRA010000123.1:0-4054 GCA_050749325.1 Nitrosotalea sp.
CTACAAGATCAAAAATCAGGTACGCGGTCAGTCTCTCCCATGGAACGCTAGAACACTACCTTGATTATTTACTGAAAAATGGGTTGTTATCCTACGATGAGAAAACGTTAACATACAAGACAACATCGAAAGGATCAGAATTCTTGCAACTACACCGGAAAACTAATGAATTATTCTCATGATTTCAAAACGATTGTATGTTGGAGGTTTTGCGGAAAACATGTAAACCAGCATCTATAAGATAAACTGGAATCTATTTTGCTTGTAGTTTTCTGCTAACTTTCCCTCTATTGGTATCTTGTTACCACAGAATTTGCAGTTGTTGTTATCGTCAAGATGCCACCCTTGAATGTCAAATCCATATCTATTTACCACAATTTTTTTGCATTCTGGACAGTATGTATGTTCAAGGGGATGCCCCGGAACGTTTCCAAGATAGGCATAGTTGAGGCCCTCTTTTTTTGCGATTTCATGGTGTTTTTCAAGTGTCTTAACTGGAGTTGATTCAAATTCCATCATTTTGTAATCTGGATGAAATCTTAGAAAGTGAATTGGCATGTCAGGGCCAAATTCATTGTAGACAAATTTGCAAAGTTTAGCAGCATATTCCAAGCTATCGCCTACCTTTGGAACCACCAAGTCTGTGATCTCCACATGAATCTTGGTCTTGTCCCTTATTTCTTTGAGTGTGTCGAAGATGGGTTGGGGATCGGGAACGCCAATGTATCTCCGTGTAAATTGCGGTTCTGCATTTCCCTTAAAGTCTACCGTTATGCAGTCAAGGAACTCATCCATCATCTTTACAGTTTCTGGTGTGTCGTAACCATTTGATACAAAGATATTGAATAGCCCATTTTTCCTTGCAATGACCCCACAGTCCCTTGCAAACTCGATGAATATTGATGGTTGGTTGTATGTGTAAGCAATGCCTTGGGAGCCTGAGCTGACGGCATGGCTTACCACCTCTTCTGGCGTCATGTCGGTCCCCTCTATTTTTCTTCGCTGACTGATGTCATAATTTTGGCAATATTTACAAAGCCAATTACAACCCGTAGTGGCAATGGAAAATATGCTTGATCCAGGCATGTAGTGTGTCACAGGTTTTTTCTCGATAGGATCAACATGACCAGTTATTACCTTGCCGTATGCCAAAAGATCCAGTCTGCCGTTGTTGTTTGCCCTTATACCGCAAAGACCTATCTGGTTTTTTCCAATTTCGCAATACCTAGCACAAGCTGTACATCTTACCTTATCATCAGGTAATCTCTGATAAAGAACCGCTTCTTTTGCCGTTGCTTTTCTTAACTCGATTTAATCATATAAGCTATGACGTCACAGCTTGTCGCGGTTTGATCTTGTCAGGTCGTAATTTTTCTATCGCGCTTTCAAAGTCTTCCTGGGTTATCTTTATCGATTTTACCGATTTTTTCCCATTGTTGACGTATCTCCTTATTGCACTCATTGCAGCTCTGTTGCATACACCATCAATCTCTGCACCGCTGAACCCATCAGCAAGTTCTACCAGTTTTGCAAAATCTATGTTGCTCTCAAGTGGCTTGTTTTTGGTGTGTATCTTAAAGATGTGCTCACGCCCTTTCAAGTCTGGTAACGGCACCTCCAATATCCTGTCAAATCTACCAGGCCTTAGCAATGCGCTGTCTATCAAGTCTACTCTGTTAGTGGCCCCAATTACCAACACATCATGGAGTTCTTCAAGACCATCAATCTCTGTCAAGAGCTGAGATACTATTCTTTCTGTAACGTGCGAGTCTGAGCTGCCGGAGCTTCTGCTTGGGGCAAGAGCGTCCAGCTCATCTAGAAATATTATGCATGGTGCAGCCTGGCGCGCTTTTCTGAAGACCTCGCGCACGCCTTTTTCTGATTCTCCAACCCATTTTGAGAGTAGTTCGGGTCCCTTGATGCTAATGAAATTAGATTCTGTGGTATGTGCTACTGCCTTTGCAATGAGCGTCTTTCCTGTTCCGGGTGGTCCATAAAGCATGACACCTTTTGGCGTTTTGACACCTGTGTATTCAAATGCCTCCTTGTGTTTTAGGGGCCACTCTACTGCCTCGTAAAGTTCATTCTTTAATGATTCCAGTCCACCAACATCTTCCCATGTAACATTAGGGACTTGAACTAGGACTTCCCTTAGTGCAGATGGCTTTACTTCTTTTAGTGCATCCTTAAAGTCGCTCTCAGTAATCACAATCTTTTGTAAAACTTCGGCGGGAATCTTTTCTTCTTTTAAATCAATGTCTGGCAGTATTCTTCGCAAGGACCTCATTGCAGCTTCTTTTGCAAGGATCTCAAGGTCTGCTCCAACAAATCCATGAGTCACTTTGGCAATTTGTTCCAAGTTGACTTTGTCTTCAAGTGGCATTCCTCGCGTATGGATATCAAGTATTTCCTTTCTTCCAGCTGCATCTGGTATTCCTATCTCAATTTCGCGATCAAATCTTCCTGGTCTTCTCAGGGCGGGATCAATTGAATCAGGCCTGTTAGTGGCAGCAATTACCACAACCTTGCCTCTGGATTTCATTCCGTCCATCAGTGTCAACAACTGGGATACAATCCTCTTTTCTACTTCGCCGGTTACTTCTTCCCGTTTTGGAGCAATCGAGTCAATCTCGTCTATGAAAATAATGCTTGGTGTATTCTCTTCTGCCTGCTTGAATAGTTCACGCAGTCTTTCCTCGCTCTCGCCATAGAATTTGCCTATTATTTCAGGACCGCTGATTGAGATAAAGTGAGAATTGGTCTCGCCTGCTACTGCCTTTGCAATGAGCGTCTTTCCTGTTCCGGGTGGTCCATAAAGCATGACACCTTTTGGCGCCTCAACTCCAATCTTCTCAAATAGCTCTGGATGTCGCATGGGAAGTTCTACCATCTCGCGTATCTTTTGTACCTCATTTTTGAGGCCCCCCAGGTCATCATATGTAATCCTAGGTACCGAGTTATCAATGGCCTTTGTCATTGAACCTAGCTTGAATTCAGTTTGCTCTGTTACCACAATGGGTTTTCCAGATGGAGAGGCACTTGTTATCACAAGCTGGGTTTTTCCACCAAGTTGTGTGGTTACTATAAGAGTGTCGCCGATAGTTAGTACGTGGCCAATGTAGTTTGCCTGCATATATTCTTGCAATCCTTCAGCGCTGAGTTTTTCAATGGGAGAGACTGTTACTTGTTTGGCTTCCTGTGCATCAATTCTTTTTACAGAAATTTTTTCTCCAATTCCGGCACCAATGTTTTGTCTTGTGGTACCATCTATCTTTATTATTCCAGTTCCATATTGTTCAGCAGAGCCAGGCCACAGCTTTGTGTGGCTCTTCCTATTTCCTACCAGCTCCAGTATATTTCCGGTTTCCCAATTGTTGTCTTCAACAACCTTAGGATCTACTACGGCAATGCCTTTGCCCACATGTCTCTGTGACGCCTCTGCAATTCTTAATGTAATTTCACTCATAATTTTATCACCATAAAAAATAAAGGAAGTTTATTCAACCTCTACTGTTTTTCCCTTTGGTCGTTCCTCCTCCTTTAGTTGGAACTTTACCTCGAGGATTCCGTTGGCATAAGTTGCCTTGACAGAATTTTCATCAACTTTTTGTTTGATGGGTATCTTGGTATGGTACTTCCTTTCTTCGTGTTCTGCATCAATTAGGATCGTGCGTCCTACCACTTCGATCTTGATGTCTTTCTTTTCAACTCCTGGCATCTCGGCCACAACTTTCAGAGCCTTCTCTTTGTCATCTACAATTACATCGGCAAGGGGCTCTCGTGTCTCTGCTGTTGGAAGAAGATCTGGCCTAACGTTTCCGTATTCTTGTACCATGGGTTTACCATCAGGTCCTATTGTTACAGAGTAACCATAGTAGTACGGACCAAATGTCTGCAGGTTTGAAGAACCCTTCATATTGTTCCATATGCCATCTAGTTCTCTGAAAGGTTGCATCATTCTTTGGAAGAGGTTGTCAAACTCATCTGATTCCATTATGTCATAATTTCCCATAGTATGTAATAGTTATGACATTATATAAAGTTTATGAGAATT
>JBOGRA010000124.1:0-4011 GCA_050749325.1 Nitrosotalea sp.
CTGATGCAAGGCTTGATGGTTCCAATCTGACAAATGCCAATCTGTATGGTGCAAACTTACATAGCGCAGACCTTGGCGGTGCCATTCTTACTGGTGCTAACCTTCATTGCCTGAATAATCCAGTTTGTGTATCTGGGAGATAACAAAATCATGGAATATTCACAACTATTGATACTTGGCGCAATAGCCGGTTTTACTATCTTCTTGGGCTTACCGCTGGCCGTAATGAAAGGTCTGAGTGCAACAAAGAAAGGATTCCTTAACGCAATTGCTCTTGGAATACTGATATTTCTCATAATTGACGTGTTCAGTCATGGTTATGAGACTGCGTCCGATGCTGCAACTGCGGCATTTGCAGGAAAAGGACCACTTGGAGATGCCATAATTGATCTCTTGGCACTCTTTGGCGGTATAGCAATTGGATTGCTTGGACTCACGTTGTATGAGCACAAGACCATGACAAAAAATGTTCCAGACATACTCTCACTTGAAAATATCAAAGCTGGCGATGATCATCTAAAAAGAGTATTCAGTGACACAAATGCATACAGGCTTGCCATGATGATTGCGGTGGGTATAGGAGCCCACAACTTTAGCGAAGGGCTAGCCATAGGACAATCATATGCTGCAGGAGAGATTGGTTTGGCACTTCTTTTGATAATTGGATTTGGGGCACACAACACAACGGAGGGATTTGGAATTGCAGGGCCGCTCACCGGGGTCTTGAAAAAACCCACTGCAAAATTTTTACTTGTAGCGGGTCTTGTTGGAGGGGGTCCTACATTTCTTGGAACTGTTCTGGGAAGCCTAGTCTTTTCAAATGTTGCATACATACTATTCCTGTCGATTGCAGGAGGCGCACTGATCTATGTAACAATGTTGATGTATCATGCTGGACGAAAACAGACCACAAACAATATCCTTATGATGGGAATTTTTGTTGGGGTGTGTGCAGGTTTTGCTACCGACCTAATAGTAACATTGGGCGGAGCTTGACTTTATGACATATAGAATTGTCATCGTGTTTGGATCTTTATTGTATTGACTGGCTTTTTTGTTTGCAATTTTACTGAACGCCAAAATCCCAATTCTAATCAAGTCACAACTGACCTTTGTATGTTTTGAATTCTTTCTTGTTTGAAAAACAGATCAAATCTGTTTCTGAAAACTTTACAACTAACAATGTTCATTAACAAAGTAGCACAAATCATTATAAATCATCTATTGTCTCAATTGTGTGACAAAGCACAATACGCTATCTAGATCTAATGTATCGATAATCATCTCTCGTACCTTTCAAACGTGGGGCAAATGTACAATCAACTCATGATGGAAAGCTACGAGTCTACATGCAACAGAGTACTCAAACTCGATCCAAGGGTACGCTTCGTAGTAGTCATTACAGACAATGGAAAACCAATAGCTTCTAGGACTAGGCGTGGACTTGTGCCAATTATAGATAGAAATGATGGCGAAGTTGTGTTGACTGAAGCCGCATTGATTATCCGAATGCATCGTGAATTTGATGGAAAACTAGGCAAAGTAAACTATGTTATAATAAAGCGAGAAAAAATTGCTGTACTCATATTTTCTCTAGATAAAGACATGTTCTATGTCAGCTGTGATCTGGGATCTAACCTATGCGGGCTTGGTAACAAAATACTACGTATAGTGGGCTAAAATGGAAGAATGGTACTCAAAAAACTGCCCAAGATGCGGACGACAAAAGATGGTAATTGATTCAACTAGGGGGGAATTATTCTGTCAACACTGTGGTCTAGTACTTGAAGAAAACCTTGAACAGTCAGGACCTGAATGGCGATCTTATGATGACACCCAAACACAGTCAAGGGTTGGAAGTCCGCTGTCTCTTGCTATGCATGATATGGGTCTAAACACGGTAATAGGTAATTCGGGCAAGGACGCCTATGGGAAGCCAATCCCATTTGATGCAAGGGACAAAATTGAAAGGCTTCGCATGTGGGACAGTAGGACAAGCGTAAACCAATCTGAAGACAGAAACTATCGTCAGGCATTTTCAGAACTTGAAAGGCTGAAAGACAAACTTGCATTATCAAATACGATGGTTCAAGAAACTGCATATGTTTACAGGAAAGCTCATCTAAATCGTCTTTGCAGGGGAAGATCCACGTCTGTAATGGTAGCAGCCTCGCTTTATGCAGTATGCCGAAAAAACGAGATACCTCGCACCTTGTCGGAGATTGCTAGTCTTGCCAATATTGATAGAAAAGTTTTGTCTAGGAGTTACAGGAAGCTCGTTCAAGATCTAGACTTGCAAATGCCAGTTGCAGATCCTATAAAATCACTTGTCTTCATAGCAAGTAAGGTGGATGTAAGAGAGCGAACCAAGCGTACAGCGCTTGATATTTTAGAACGGGCGAAAAAAATCGGAATCTCTTCAGGAAAGGATCCTGTTGGATTTGCTTCAGCTGCTCTATACATATCATGTCAGATAAATGGCGAGTCAAAATCCCAAAAAGCTATTGTATTAGCTTCTTCGTCTACTACTGAGATGACAATACGAAACCGATGCAAGGAACTTCGTGAATCGCTCGAACTAAAATTATAATCTTGGTTCTAATTTTATATGCATTAAAGAAATGAGCCAAGAGAACAATGTTCACAAACTTTGTTGCTCAATTCTAAAATATCTGAATATTGAAACCGAGTATGTGGCACAGTATGACCTCATGTTTTTCAAGAACAAGACACTTCCATTAATTTTTGCATTTACTTTTATACTATCTGGCTTAGAATATGGTTCAACTACTGCCTGGGCTCAAGAGCCAAATCCCGGGATGGGACAGGCAATGCCAGGCGGAAACCCGACAGGATCTGAAATACATAATCCTTGTTTTCCAAATGCAGGTAATGGAACTCGAATGCATCATTTTGGAAATATGACTGGTAGTTTTACGACGCATCCGTATGGTAGAAATGGAACTATGGGTAACGGAATGCATCATTTTGGACAATATGGAAACAGGACAGGTTTTAAGATGCATCCATGCACTTCACAAAATTCAACACAAGGAAACAATAGTGGAAACTCTGCCGTGACACAAGGTAGTATGGCAAACTCTCCCTCTACCACAAGTCAGATACCAAGTTGGGTAAGAAATAATGCTAAATGGTGGTCCCAAAACCAGCTTGGCGATTCAGATTTTATACAAGGTGTACAATATCTAATACAACAAGGAATAATGAAGATACCTACAACACAAATTGCTCAGTCTTCATCATCATCATCACAGCCAATTCCTGCTTGGGTAAAAACAAATGCTGGTTGGTGGGCCAATGGACAGGTATCTGATGGCGATTTTATCAAAGGAATACAATATCTTGTATCTAGCGGAATAATCAAGGTTACTTAGATATTTTGGATGGCAGTAACTATTGCAATCAAATTTTTATCGTCTGTTTGTAAAAGTCTTCACATGTGTGTTGCCAAGGTTCTACCACGGATCATATTATCTCAATGATCCTTTCAGGGAACAGATGTATGAGAAACACAGGTATGGAATACACGATAAATGGAGTTTACATGATAAACCAAATGTACCAAATCCTGTAATTCGATTTTTGTTTATATCATGTGTAGTATGTTCATTGCTTTTAGGTGGTTTTGCCGTTATTCCAGCAATGGCAGATAATAGCAGCATTATATTTACCGACAGCAATAGTACATCAGTTTCCAACGCTCCGGATTCTACAACTGTTGCTATATCACAAAATTCATCTGCAGTAAATTCTGAATCGCCTATGACACTTACTGTAACTGTTAGTGACACCTCAAACTCTACTGCCACACCTACCGGAACCCTACTATGGAATGATAATGATGCAGGAGGCACATTTAGCCCTCCATCATGTGCATTGTCATCGGGTAGTTGTACTACATCATACACTCCTTCTACAAGCCCTCCTTCTTCGGTTACCATAGCGGCAAGCTATGGAGGCGATTCTACTCATGCCACAAGTAATGGAACA
>JBOGRA010000125.1:0-3988 GCA_050749325.1 Nitrosotalea sp.
TTTGATTGCAAGTACTCTAACGATGTTTTCTCGTCAGAGATCACTCTTCCAAATGATAAAAGATCCACAAGATTGTGATGGGTGTTGTAGCATAATTATCTAGGGGCAGAATTTACCCAATCACCTACAATTATACCATATGATTTTATACAATATTAATAATGATTCTGTTTCATTATAGACTGTTTTATCTGGCTGTTTTACGATATTGAAGATCAAGTCTCTTGGACGCAATAAGAGACTTTCAATATCAAACCCTCACAGGTCTGATTTGATTGAGAATCAACACTAATCACAGAATCATAAATTTTGCCAATAGTTCTCACTGCAAACTCCCTCTAAAAAGAAGGGAATTCTAACTAATGCAGGTTTAGTCCTGGAAATTCTGCCTGTTTTATTCCCAAGTCATTCTGAAGGGTTCTTATCTTCTTGGCATATTCTGACATTTTGGCATGATCAGTTTGCACTTTGGCAATCTTGTATCCTCGCCATGCCTTCTTCAAAGCCCCCCACGTTTGACCTGCAGTGTAGTTAGGTTTGTCTGATTGCGGCTGTACGAATTGGTACATACTTGCATCTAGTCACAGGAATTTTTTATCTATAGCCATGTGAAGTAAAATCAATGAAAAAGTCAAGAATGCTACATTAAAATCGCGTCTTTATGTGTCATAATTTGCAAAAAATTTCAGTTAAACCTAGATTTATCAATTTTGTGTTCTGTTGAATCATCGGGTGTTTTATCTGGGTGTTGAAATTCGGGGGGTGAATGTAATTTGAGAGGATACCATGTCTTACCATCAAATACCCACAGTGTATTCTGTTCTATTCTATGCTTTATTACAGATTTACAGACGTGATTATCTACCTCTTCAGCTATTAGTCTACGCTTACAAACAGTGCATTCGTAGATGTTGAAACTCAAGATATACCACGTATGTTTTTCTTATCTGGTGACTCCAAATAGAGTTGGTCTAATTGTTTCTTTTGATCTGCTATGATAGATGCCAGTCTTTGATTATCTTCTTCTAAATCTTTGATTTTTTGTTCATGATCTCTATCTCTTAATTGACCCTGTAACGTGTCACTAAATCTAGCACCTATCAGATTAAAATACACACTTACCGTGAGTTGGTTAAATTCATCTGAATCTGGTTTTACTCTATAGGTTATCCATTTAGTCATATCACCTGATAATGTGGTTATTTTTCGAGCTAGATTATCATCCTCATTTGCATGTGAAAAATCAATTGTGACATTTCCCCATAGCAGATTATCTATACATAATTCTACAAATCGCCTATGATCATCAAAAAGCATTATGGCTTCTCCTTAAGATATTTCTTAATCAATTCCTCTATAACGTCATTCTTCTTACGTCCGCCATATTCTTCTATGACTCTAATGCTAAATTTCTTCCATAGATCTTCATCAACATTTATGGTTGTTTTTACTGTTTTTTGTTCAGGTTTTTCCATATTACTGATTATCACACCAACTTTATAACCCTATCGCCTTCTATATGGATACACTTTTATACATACATAACCATATAGAAGGGTAGAAGGATATGACACACGAACCAAACAACCAATCGGAAACCCGAATGATGAGAGGCATGGCAATAACTGAAACCTCAACAATAAGGGAGAATGAGGATGGCAGTTTTGCTGTGCCATCTCAGACGGGGAAAAATATTGTTTATATTGTAAGGATAATCGAAAATAAATTTGTCTGTGATTGTCCCGATTACACTTATCGACATATAGAAACATGCAAGCACGGATATGCTCTGAAATTTTGGATTGCAACAAACACATTTTTACAAAACAAGGAAAAGCCAAAAGTCTTTGCAGAAGATCAGTCCAATGTGATCAATGCGGTTCTATCAGAACTATACGCTATGGCAAGAACGCAGAAAAACAGATTTTCAAGTGCAAGGACTGTATGCACAAGTTCAGAGAGCCAAGCCTTGTCAAAAAGTCAAAGTATGATCCCAAACTGATTACGCTTACACTAGACCTTTATTTCTCTGGTCTTTCGCTTCGAAAGGTAGCAAGAAGCGTAAATGATCACTTTGGGCTGGAACTTGATTTCACTACGGTTTATGGTTGGATAAAGAAGTATGTACCTATCATATCACAATACGTAAACTCTTTGTCTATACCAGAATCAGAGTCCAAGAGATGGGCTTGCGATGAAGTCTTTGTCAAGATGAAAGACGGTATTGAGATTAGGGATAAGACAAACATGGCTTTCCTTTGGAATGTCATGGATTTCAAAACAAGATACCTTTTGGCTTCAAAGCTATCAGAACAAAGAGATGGTAACGGTGCAATTCAAGCATTCCAAGAGGCAATCAAGAACGCACATGGATTACAGCCAAAAATCATTACTACAGATGCTTTGAGAGCCTATGGTGCAGTAATACCAAAGGTTTTTGATAACAAGCCGTGGCACAAGGCAAGACAAGGAGTAAGAAAGGTTCATGCAAATAACAATAGAATAGAGAGAATGAATGGTACTCAACGAGAGAGAATCAAGGTACAACGAGGTTGGAAGTCAATGAAAACTCAGATACCAGAAGGGATGAAGATTCATTATAATTTTGTACGACCTCACATGGCGTTACAGAATGGGACGCCTGCTCAGAAAATAGGCGTAACTGACAAGAAGGTAAAATGGATGGATTTGCTAGAATTTGCGATGAAAAAATGATGTTTTAGATCTCAGTTACAAAATATTCGTCTTCATGTGTTGGATCTACTTTCAAGAGAATAGCTGCATTACATCTCATACATTTTGTTTCCAATTCTCTAGAAGGAACAATGTATAATTTATCTTCGTCTTCTTGAGATACATAATGTCCTACTACCGCACAGGCAAGTTGACCTACGGATTTTTTGATTAAAAGACTCATGATAACATATACTCCATTTCTTTACATAAAGGCTTGTATATTTAAATAGTTGACGCACTATTATTTGGTTTTTTAGTCTTAGTGAGGCTTTTACGCTTATTGCCAGTTTTCCATTTTCTTCTTCTGTATAGGTATGTGAATAAAATCGATGAGGGGATGAAAATTAGATTCCAAGCAACATGTCCTTGCCATATCAAATCGGGATGATAGTTTGTGGCAAAATAATATGCAAAAGCCTGTACTAAGAATATAGCAAAAAAAACGATAGTAATCTTTAATCTTCCCTTTCTATAATTTTTTTCGGAAGCATGTTCATGTATGTATTCGTGATATTTCAAACAATCCCAAGCCAAATACGCTGCAAATATTACGGGGAAGACCCAGACGAATGTGTACCAATAATCAGCTTTGTTGGTCGGATCTGCCAAAGTGAGCAGGTAATAAAACAAGAACAATATTATCAAATCAACTGCAAATCTGGCATTTCCAGCCCTGCCTTTATGTGGATCTCGTTTTATTGATTTAAAATAGCCTATCCAACCAGAAATTATTACAAAATATGCTAAACCTAATGCAAATGCACTTACTACACCATCATAAGTATCCAATTTGTCAATAGGTAAGAAAATATCCGTAACTATAACATAGGTTTGAGCAATTATTACTGCGTAGATTAAGTGTACTGAGAGTTGATAAAAATCACTTAGATCTTTTGGAAACACACGATCAGCTTTCTGACATGTTCAAGTTAAACCTTATGCGGGTTTTCAAGTTATCGTGGAGTCATTACTCAGTTTGTTTATACAATAGGAATACAATGATCGAATAATGTCAACAGTGGCTAAAATAATCGGTATAATCATAATAGTGATTGGTTTTCTTGCTTTTACTGTAACAACATTTGGGTATGAAGATGCAACCAAGAAAATGGGTTTGAGTGTTTTAATGCTTTGTTTCCCAACTTACATTGTCAATCGCATCATATTCAATTTTGCCACACCAAATGATATCATCATGGACAGACATCCATTAGTTTATTCCAAAGAGATGCCTTTAGTTTCAACTCTTGAA
>JBOGRA010000126.1:0-3925 GCA_050749325.1 Nitrosotalea sp.
TGATTGGCATGAAAAAGATTGCATATACCTCAAGGCCTGTAACGCCGCCTCCTAGTATGCCCTTCCATGTTCTATTGAGATAAAATATTGGGTGCAATGTAGAACATACGCAGAATACGGCTCCTATTGTTACGGCAGTCAGCATGTGAGCTACAACGCCAAAGAGTGTTGCACTAAGACCCTTCAGACCAACCGACAGACCTATCACAGTATAAAATGCCCAAGGACTAAACAGAAGTTCAGAATCAATTGCAACGAATGCAACTAGAATCATTATGCCGCCTATAAAACCTGTCATCACTCCAACCTTACCCTTTTCGTAAATTTCTCTAGGGCTTACTCTTCCCACACAATATTATCGGCAGTCAAGTATTTACGTATGGCTTTATAGCTGATTCTGAAGTTAATGGACTTCATATATCATAAATTACCAGTCAAGTCTTATGGGAAACGAATTACCGTTCAAAGTTATTTAGCTTCTAATTCGTGTTATGCATATCAATGTGTGATGAGTGTAGGACTATGAAAGGTGTAATTTGCGTATGTGGTTGTGACAATCTGAGTACTGATGGAAAATACACATACTGCACTGACTGCAAGCACATAATGGGTTAGAATTTGTACATCGGCTCTAGATAGTTCAAAAACTATCGCTTTTTCTACCATGTATTGAACCGACTAACCCTCTCATTAGTGAGACATAAATTTTACTAGAACAGAACTAGATGATTTCTAGTTGGCTAATTGAATCTGATTTTTTGTGTATTTTATAATTATGGGGTGAATGCAGTCATCGTGGTCTTGTTGTCATCGCCTGACATCTTGGAAGCTTTTTGTATTATCTGATTATTTGCATCTGTATATTCTCTGAGGTCTTTTTGAAATGATTGCATCTCTCCATAAAGTATTTCATTGCCAACTAAAGAAATTACTAGGACCGTGCTAAGAATGTAAATCACGTATCTAATTCTCATAATCTGGAATATCCATCAAGATTAATAGGTTTTAGTGATCTTGTGAGCCTACTACTGCATTCTACTTTTTATGGTTCCACTACGCATAAAATATGTTAAATTCTAGTTTGAAAGTTATTAACAGAACTATCCTTCACAGAAGTACAGGAAGATATTTTCTGCCAAATGAGGTTTATGCTATTCGTCAGATATATCGCCAAGACCATACGTGCCTTTCACCTTCTCTCTTTCTTCATCTAGTTTTGATATTTCTTCTGCTTCTCTCTTCTCATCACTAGAATATATTGTTCTAATTGGCCAAGGAATTCTAATGTCGTATTTCTTAAATTCTTCATACATTATCATGCGCATATCAGTTTCCACTTTAAAATGTGAACCATAGCTCCTTGCATAAACCCACATTGAAAAATCTAACGAAGAATCACTGAAATTATTAAAACGAACTATTGGTTGATCTATATCTACCAAAAGATTTTCATCGCATCCACAGCTTGGTTTGTTTTCATCCAAAAAGGGGCAACGTCTCTGAACTACCATGTGCTTTCCCTTTTCATCCTTGGATCCAGTCATCACACGCCTTCCCACCTTCATCAATATTGTCGCTACTTGTTTTGGATTGTTAAGATATGATACACCTACCTTGACAGTAGCGGGAACAAAAGTGAATTCCTTTGTGAAATTCAAGATCTGTTCATTTAGGAGTTGATTTGTCGGAATAATTGCTAATGACTCGTTTAGTGCTTGTCTTATGTATGTGACCCTAGGTGTAATCCTATGTACGTATCCATTGAATCCCGTGTGTAGCTGAATCCTATCGCCTTCTTGAATTACCTTGTCCTTTCTGAGAACTATATATGCAAAATAATTTTCCATCGTTTGCTTGAGTGCCAATCCAACGCCTACTCCAAGCCCACCGGTAGCAGTTGCTACCACTACTAGGTCTACTCCCCACCATATAATTACTCCAAGAATGGTCACTAGAAAAATTCCTATGGGAAGGATTTGATTGACAGATCTCGGCATAGATTTTTGTTTTTGTTCAAAATACCCAGGAGGTTTTCCACCTGGTAAAACATACTCATAATCATCGAGACGTCTCATCTCTATCCATTCATCTATTGGATAGATCTCACGGGGTCTGATCCCAAGGCTTAGTTTTCTTCCCGCTGCATTATTTCCACTTAAACAAAAATTAAGATAGTGTTCATATTTTTCTCTCTCTATCTCTTTCCATTTTTTAAAGGGTTCTTTTATTATTGCTTCATAACTGCCTATTGCAGTACTAGTAGGACTGTGGTAATTTTGTAGATATTTTCTGCCCTCTTCTGTACTCAAATACTTTTGAAATTCTTCCTTTGAGAATTCTGCAGGTATCTCAAATGGAGGTACCCATTTGAAAAATTTGTAAAATAGATTTGGTATATTTTCACATACACCATATTTTTTTCCACTACAAACATCGCAGCTACCACAAGGATCGTCTGGGAAGCCTCGTTTTAGCTTCCAATTCTCATAATCCTCTCTTTTTTTTATATCAGATTCGTGTTTTCGCAAAATGATAGGAATTATCTGAGAAATAGTATAACCAATAATGAGTATATTGATCGTATTTAGAATTTTAGCGAAAACATCTCTTTCAGTGTTGGTCCCAGAAAGAACTGATATTCCAGGCTCTTCAAACAATTCATAGATTTGAATGTAAACATTTGTTGTAGATACAAGTGCTAGGGCAAAAAATGGTAAGGCAGCTTTTCGCACTAGACGTGAGATATGCGGTCTTGTATAGCTAAATTTTTGTTTTCTAACCCAATTTGCAAATTTGAAATATACTGAAAATATGGTAACTAGTCCAACTACTAGAACGATTAACTGAATCTGTAATACGTTATTGGATAAAATCAATGATGGTAGAGTCTGGATTTGTTGTGTGGCAAGAGGCTCAGCCATTTGCTATTTGGCCTCTTGTACTTTTCCTAGTTCTTTCTCTGATTTTCTTGAAACACTCAATAAAGATCATTTCCTACTTCCTATTTGTAAACATACCGAACATATTCTTATTCACAATTTCTTGTGATATCAATAAAAGTTCAAATTTTGCAAATTTTTCAGATTAACCTTTTACTTCCAATTTCACATCTTGATGTTCTAATTCTTTCTGCTTATGGGCTTTGGTACATTTAAGAATAGGCTGCAGAAGTGACCTTCGGATTTCTTGCATAACTCATTGCAACTTTGGCATTTTCTTGGCATCTTGACATGGGATTGATAAAACTTTATGAAAAATGGCTCTTCAAACACCATTTAGACCAATCTATGTTATGAGTCATGTGAAACCAAAATTAGTATGTGGTCATTAATCTCTGTGGATCCATATCATTGATACTTAATCTTTATACCATCGCTAACATTGTTCCTTAACAAGGTGTCACAATCAATTATAAATTATCTAACTATAAAATCCCATGGAGTTTGGAAATTATGGGCATTACTCACAAGGGTACACCGGGTGTCTGAGCATGAGACGCTTTAATTGGTTAATTCTTGGTAGAAAACACTCAGCAACTATGAATCATAAAGCATCACACTATGGCGGAAAATTTGTGCTAATGGTATTTGTAGTCCTTTCTATTTCTGCCATTTTTTTCATGCCGCAGCACGCATTTTCTACTTTGACGTTTACTGACTATTCTAACGGTACTTCTACTACGGAAATTAACAACTCTACTGTTCAGACTAATAACACGTCAGAAAATACCCAACCTCAAACTTTTAACAGCACGACACAACAAACATCAAACAACAACACATCACAACAAACATCAAGTAGCAACACTGGAACCTCTAGTGGAATCGCATCTGGTACAAATTCCACTTCCTCTACATCATCTCTTGTTTCCAACTCCACCAGTAATTCAAATTCAACCCAGTCTTCTACAACAAGCACGACACAA
>JBOGRA010000127.1:0-3845 GCA_050749325.1 Nitrosotalea sp.
GTTCAAGAGTTGAAACTAAAGGCATCTCTTTGGAATAAACTAATGGATGTCTGTCCATGATGATATCATTTGGTGTGGCAAAATTGAATATGATGCGATTGACAATGTAAGTTGGGAAACAAAGCATCTTCACCAAGCTTCTTGAAAGATTCAATTAGGAACAAGTAAAATTACGAACTGACGGCGAGAAAGCCCATACACTTTAGGGTTGGGATGAATCGCTGGGAAGAGTTAATTGTTCCAGTACATCAATATCTATGATTGGAATATCAAACCCATAATCATCTTGTGTATAGCTGCAAGTATCATATTATATTCTGTCCTAAATATAGAAGAAGAATATTGGTTGGCAAGACTGCCGATAGATTGAAAGAAATGATTTTAGAAAAACAACCCAAGTACAGATATAATGTGATTGAGATGGAAGTGATGCCAGATCACGTGCATTTATTGCTTGATGGCAGTCCACAAGATGACATCGCAGGCATAGTAAACAAGATCAAGGGGTATACATCCTATGTATTGAGCAAAGAGTTTGGAGTTTTTAGAAAACCACTATGGTCGCCATCTAAATTCATCTCATCGGTTGGCGCAGTGACACTAGACGTTGTAAAAAAATACATCGAGGATCAGAGGTAGGTATGTCATGATATTGACATATAAGATAAAACATGGAAGAGACTTTTCAGATGATCTACGAAAAGCAAAACAGATTGCCACATATGCAATCAAGACCAAGTCAAGAACATCCAAAGATGTTAGACACATAGGATTGAAATCTGTAATTGCAAACCAGATACTGAGAAAATATTCTCGAAGAGGCATCAAGGGCACAAAATCTGTGAAACTGACAGTTCCAAGAGTAGGTGTGAAATTGGATGATTCAACTAAAACTGCATACATTCCGTCTCTAAAACTAGATATTGATTGTTCCTATATGCCTGATTTTTTAAAAATACGTCAGGTAGAATTAGGTCCGGAATATGCATATTGTTCTGTAGATGTACAAGAAAAACCCACTACTAGACCTGAAAAATTCATCGGTGTTGATTGCAATACAACAGGTCATGTTGCAGTTGCAGCCATTCCGCATACAGGAAAGATACACAAGCTTGGAAAAGAGGCACTACATATGCGAACGAAATATAAAAACATTAGAAAGAGACTGCAAAAGCAGGGAAAATATTCAATGCTTGCTGGAATAAAACGCAGAGAGTCAAATATTTTGAGAACCCTTAATCACAAGATATCTGCAAGAATAGTAGAGATTGCAGTATCTGAAAAATCTGGTATAAGATTTGAAAAATTAAAAGGCATTAGAAAGAACAAGAAACATTCTAAAAAATTTCGATATTCTCTTAACTCCTGGTCGTATTATCAACTGCAACAGTTTGTTGCCTACAAGGCCAGAAAGCAGGGAATAGAGGTTGCATATACAGCACCAGCATATACGTCTAAAACATGTTCAAGATGCGGGTCTCTAGGCAACCGACAAGAAAAATTATTTCAATGTGTCAGATGTGGACACGCAGACCATGCGGATGTTAATGCGGCATTTAATATTGGAAAACCAGTATCGCATTGTGCCTTGGATTATATCCAGAACATGGGTCGGTTGCATATAGAAAGCGATGTATGCAAGGGGAGCACTGATACCCCACCTGTGTTGGTACGCCAACACTATAAAACGGCAATTGCTAGAATGAGGCAAACCGTAGAACCCCTTATCCTTTAGGGTTGGGAGTATGTCAGTTGCTGCAGGCGTTGATGACCAAATCCCTTTGATTTGATGAGAAAGATCTTGAGTTCTGAGCCTGCACTGGACTTTTATGAAATAAGACTTTTACCATATCATGAAATCACTTACTGAATATCTAACATTTAATGTCAAATCACGAAGGGGATTTGTGAATGTCACCCCTGATGTGGAAAAAATAATTCAAAAGAGTGGAATCAAAGAAGGCATCTGCCTGGTTAATGCGATGCATATTACAGCCAGTGTATTTATCAACGACGACGAAAGTGGACTTCATCAAGACTATGAGAGATGGCTCGAAGAGTTGGCACCTCATGAACCAGTATCAAAATATGAACACAATAAAACAGGAGAGGACAATGCAGACGCACATCTTAAGAGACAAATAATGGGGAGAGAAGTTGTAGTTGCGATAACAAACGGTCATCTTGATTTTGGACCGTGGGAGCAGATATTTTATGGTGAGTTTGATGGACGAAGATCAAAACGCGTTCTTGTAAAGATTATCGGAGAATGACTAACTCAGAGAACCGCGTTTTTGGGTTCCTTCTGTAACTGGTATATTCTTGAAACTTTCTTCGTGGTTCTGGGGACCATGACTACACTTGACACAGCCGACCTTAAAGCCATCAGAATCCTTCACATATGTTTCGCAGCCGCAGAAACAAGTCATGGTTACTTTAAAACCCAACCCGTGATATAACTTGTTTCAAAACTAAACCTTGCAACACTTTCCGCGGGGAATTTCATGGTCGTGGGGGCATTTTCTTGGGTGCTTTAACATTGTACATAAGGCGTCTGTGAACTGTTCGTTCATGTGATGCTCTATTCCGCAAACTATCTCTTCATCAATGTCGACCTTGAGGGCACTATCCATCAAGACTTCAAGCAGTCTGCTGTTTCGCATCATGTTGGAACCAATTTGCTCTCCGTTTTTAGTCAGGGAAACTCCGCCCTTGTTGTAGTTTACAAGTTTGGTGTCATCAAGTTTTTTTAACATCTGTACAACACTTGGCTGTCTTACGTTTAGCATCTTGGCTATAGTGCTTATCTTTACAAGATCTCCACCTTCCTTTATGTGCCATATTGCCTTCAAGTACATCTCAACGTGTTCGGCTTCTGCAGTTCCAACAAACAGGACTTCTTGGTCTTTCACAATATTTTGCATGTCGTACCTTACTTTACGTCTTTTGATTCCCTCAATAGATATTCAAAGTATTCGCGTGCAAAGCCGGCAAGGCCTGAATGATCAGCCCAAATGGCAACAGCTTCTTTTGAACTAGAAGTACCGAGTTCTTCTCCAAGTAGCAAAACTACGTATCTCTTGTCTGAGATTATACCTCCTCCAAATAGTCCTTTTTTTAATTTAACCTTGGATACTCGTGATAATGACTTTAACGTGTCACTATCAACATCTTCAGATACCAGAATAGTGATATCTACGCCTCTATCGTGCAACGATCTAAGCTTTGGCAACGCCTCCTTTGCCACGACCTCGGCTACCTTGGGTATGGCAATCAAGACCTCATTTCTGCAAGAGTCGACCATCTCTAGAATCTTGGTTGCTATATTTACGACTCCGGAAATTATCCAAATATCAGGCCTCTCACTTGTTCCGCTTTGTTCGTAAAGTGGTGTAAGTTCTTTTAGTATCACACTCTCGTTATTCCTAAACTCTGCCTCAGTCTGCTGTCTTGATGTCTGCACAGCGGTAGCAGGAGATTTTGCAAAATACTGTGTGGGGCGTGAATCGTCAGAGCCTATCCATCCCTTGTCTTCCAGGGTGCCTAACACTTCGTATATCTTGGAATAGGGCACCCCTGACTTTTGACTCAGATCAGAGGCCGTTATTGGACCGGTCTTAAGAAGGGAGGCATACGTCTTTATCTCATAACTTGTAAGCCCCATCTTATCAAGGGCTTTTCTAGTCTTATCAGAAAGACTCATGTAATATCAATCGAAGGATTCATGATATATATATCTAGGATTAGGGTTTTGATCGAGTGCTTGGCACGCACGAGTTCTACCTATTCATCTGGTGTCTTGTTGGAAATGTATTAAATACTCTTTCCTAAGATATGCCAGTAAC
>JBOGRA010000128.1:0-3773 GCA_050749325.1 Nitrosotalea sp.
TGATGCTTTTCTTGTTTCCTAGTATGTTTTCCAGATATCTGTGTAATAACATAATGTCTGGTTTTTAAGACATATGTCCTATATTTAAGACATATGTCCTATATTTAAGACATATGTCCTATATTTAAGACATGAACGTCTGAAATGATTATCTATTGGTAAGATCGTAATTAGATGATCACATTTAGGCACGATTTTAGGCATGGGACCTGATTAGGAAGTAATGCACGTACCAATAATTACCGATATATCGGTAACTATCTAAATATTTAAGCCTAAACGATAGGTTAGGCGCCAATGGAGCATATCCATCACCACACTGTCTCCTCCCTTGTAGTCAGAATCCCGATACTCTCCAGAGCCCCGCTTTGGAAGGTAAATTATTATATTTTCATCATCAATATCTGGCACATCAAGATGCCGGTCTTGGGAAAGATGCTTCAAGAAATAGGCATCATTAATCTTTACAACAAATTTCCTGTCGTTCTCCTTTGCTATCTTAAAAAATGTCCGCAGCCTGTCGACATCCTTGAAATTAAAATCTGCAAAGACCAAATTGTCGGTTCCGGAAACTGCCTTGCCTGAATCATTATAGACTTTATCCTCGCTCTCCTCTTTTGCCACGTCCGCAATTCGCGTTCCTTCAGTTATCAATGCAATCGGCTTTACCTCTTTAGCTTTTGCAACAAAGTCTCGAGTCATCTCAGAATGTGTCCCATGCAGTCTAATGTCTCCAGTATATGCAATGGGTCCTTCTGAGGTATAGATGATGAAACCATAAGCCCCGGGTACAGAGTGATCAACATGAATTGGTTCAACTTCTAGTGAGCCAATCTTGAACTTGTCACCTGTCCTAAACTCGTGAATCTTTCTTGGAATTGGCTTGTCCTTGATGTTGTACGGCCTTGGCTTGTAATCTAAGATCTCTCGCTCTATGCTTCGCTGCGATCTATCATCTAGCGCCTTTAGGATAAGATGACACGCTGCACCCATGTAAACTGGAATGTCCTCGTGAAGAAATGATATGTAGTCTGCATGGTCAGAATGCGCATGTGTTAGCAAGACTGCGTCAATATCCGGTTTTTCTTGTTTTCTCCCAGCCATCTTCATCAAGTCATCTCTGTATGCGCCAGAAATGTCTGGAACAAGGCCCATGGTAAGAAAGTCTACTATGCCGTTAGAAGTTCTAGGGTTGATGTATTCCTCAAAGTATCTTGCCCTGCGGCTGAAACTCTTGCCAAAGTCCAAGAAGACACGCGTATCCTTGTCTTCAAGGAGGATTTTGTTGCCACCTATTTCGTTTACGCCTCCGTAGAAAGTAAGAGAGGTCACGATAGCAGTTCACAATATCATACATAAAAAGTCGATCTACATTATCCAAACAGAACAAGATGAGTCTTGAGGAGCAGATGAAACACGCCTTTGTCTCCATACTGACAAAGGGAAAAAAGGACAACACATACAAGTTTGCACTTGCAAGATATCTTTTAGACTATTCGAGCAGGCCTACAGAGTGCCTTGAGATTCCATACGGAGACATTGCCAGCTCTTTTTTGAAATATTACTGGCACCAGGAATGCAAGTTTCGGATAAGGCAGAACTTTCACAAGGAAAAACCGCCTTCTGTAATCAAGATAATCAGGGAGGAGTTTGGCACCAAGTACATTCCAGACTCGTTCAAGGAGATACCTGCTGATATCATAAAGAGGGCCGAGAAGAAAATACTTGCCAAGGTGTTTGGGAGCGAGGAGCAAAAGACCTCGCAAGTAGTGCCAAGGTTTCAAAATATTTCTGTTGGCTCGAAGGTAAAGCGCAACCAAATTTTCTATGATTACAATGACTCCCGGCAGGTGATACTCTTGAAACCTAAAGCACTAGAGTTTTTCAGGCAAAACTATGTGGTACTCTTAAAAGGTGTTATCCTAGAGTGGGCAAAGTTTCTAGAAAAAGTCAACACACTTCCAAGGCTGATTGCAAAGATTGAGAGTGCAGAGATGATGCGGCACTCGCTGAGAAAATATGTCTTGCTGTTCAGGGACTCTGACCACTGTTTTTACTGTAATTCACGGCTGCAAAGAGGCGATATCCATGTTGATCATTTTATTCCATGGTCATACATATTTGATGATGAAGCGTGGAACCTTGTTCTTAGCTGCTCAAAATGCAACCTCAAAAAACGTGACTCGCTTGCACAAGAGGACTTTCTTAGGGAACTGATAAAGAGGAATTCCAGCTATTATGAGAAAATATCTGCATTGAAGAAATCGCTAGACGATCTGGATTCTGGAAAGGGCTGGGAGGCAGAGATGAGACACAACTATTCAAACTGCCTAGATTATGGATTTACTATTGCAAGATTGCCCTAGCTTCCAAAAAAACACGATATATGAAAAGAACAGAATAATGCATGTTGATTCTATCTTAGCGCCTTGGAACAATCATTGAAAAACCCACACGCCTTACACCTTGCTTTGCTGTTGTGATGTGTCAAGGCATCAAGTTGCAAACATTTCTTGGTAAATCGCAAAGCATAGTCAAAAAGCAGTTCAACATCTCTTTGAGTTACATTGTCCTCATACGTCTTGTAAATTGACCTTGTTTTACTGTCTACGATATTGATTTGATACCTTTTCTGCACATGCGGAATCTCAGCCCAGCCGCCAAAAGAATTGCCAAGATAGTATCTTGAATTAAGGTAGGTGAGCACCTGAAGCAACTGGCCAATGTACGGCCTTGGCATTGTATCATAACGACTAGTATTTGAGACATGTTTGTCGTCAGAGACCATCAGGGTTCCTTTATTGCGGATTACCTTGTCTGCCCTTCCAAACAACGTGAGCCTAGAATTTCCTTCAGGAAAATCAAATTCTTGTGCAAATGATGTTTGAATGTCTTCCCGCATAAAATTGAGATCGGCTTTCCTGTCTTCTAATTTTGTTCTTGTCAAGGGTACCGTGACGGCAGTCTCACGCTCTATCCTTTCTGCTTCTTCGTGGTGTTCAACGCCCTTTAACATCTCAACTGTCTCTGCCTTTACACCTTCAATGAAAAATGGTATCTGGAATTCACAATACCCCATGGCGCCTGTAAACTCAGTCACAAACGCCTTGACGTGGCTTGTTCCAGTATCGTCCCTGTCTACAGTTATCGTGATCGGTTTTTATGAAATGGATCTAGATAAGGATCTGGTTTGACGGTACACTACAAGAGATTTGATGCAATACATACACAAAATGATTTTAGACATAAAGCCAAGGCAAACAGGTTCACATGGTGGTGGAAATACACACTAGATCTTCCCGTCTGCCTTGATGCAAAGCTACGCAATTGTAACTAAAAAGGAACGCGTAGAATTTCTCAGATAGATAAATCAACTTCCGACTGTTTACAGCCAAAGTTTTGGGTTTATTTTGCCATATCCAAAATCAACGGAATTGAGAATAGGACAAGGCAGGTATACCATATTGGAATACGAGAAAAAATCAAAAAGCTAGTCCTAGCATGGCCTTGAGAGGCGCTAAGATTGGTTGTGTTACCCCCCACATTATTGATAAATCCATAATTTAATTAACATGCGGGGGGTAAGAAAACTGATGGTATCAATAGTCAAGAGAACAAAAGGCAACAACGAGTACTATTACCTCAGACATCACATACGACAAAAAAACCGCGAGAAAGAGATCTACCTTGGACAGGGGATACCCAAGGATATAGAGCAGAGAAAGCGTGCATTCTTGATTGAATTTTACCGAGAAGACTGGATTCCAAAACTT
>JBOGRA010000129.1:0-3571 GCA_050749325.1 Nitrosotalea sp.
CTAAGATTGGAAAAATCGAGATATCAGTTGAGGAAGATCCAAAAGAAATCATAGTGTCAGTAAAAGATAATGGAAAAGGTATCCCTGATGGTATGATTGATAATATATTCAAGAAATTCTATCAGGTGGACACTTCTTCTACTCGGGAATCTGGCGGAAGTGGTTTGGGGCTATCTATATGCAAGGGAATAGTGGAAGCCCACGGTGGAGAAATATGGGCACAAAGTAAAGTCAATGAAGGATCTATGTTCTCATTTGTCATACCAAAAAATGAACCTTCAAAAATATAGTTATAAGATAAAATACCTGCATACTAATCTTTCAAGTGTTGCTGGAAGATTTTGCAGATAAGGCAGTTCAACTTGCCCTCGAAAATGGAACACAATACTGTGATGTTAGGGCGGAGACGATTAAAAGTAATGGCTTTTTGCTTGAAAATGGACAGATTGAACATTTTTCATCTAAATCTGAGAATGGATTGGGAATACGTATACTTGCAGATGGTGCATGGGGGTTCTATTCTATATCCAATCCACAATCGATAGATGAATTAAAAGAGGGTGTAATTAGTGCAATAAAAAATGCACTTTACTGTGCTCAAACAAAGAAACAAAAGGTAAAGCTAGCAGAAACTCGTGCATATGTGGACACCGTAGATTATGTGGTAATTGAAAAACCAACAATTGAAGAAATGACAAAATTGGCGCTTGAATGTGATAAAATAATTCGGGCAAGAAAGAGAATAAACAAATCATCAATTCGCATGAATCATGATGTGTTTCACAAATACTTTGTAAGTAGCGAAGGTGCAAAAATAACTCAGAACAACGATGATGTCATGGTACACCTATCTGCTACTGCCCATGAATCTGGTCTTTCAGAAACTGTAAGTACAACTGAGGGGGGTCGTGGAGGAATGGAAACAATTACAGGAAAAGATAATGTGTTGAAAAAGGCTAACTCAATATCTGAAAAGGCAGATAAACTAATAGATGCAAAACCTGCAAAAGAAGAGAAAACGACTGTTGTTATGAATCCTGATTTTGTTGCGTTGTTGACCCATGAAATTTTGGGGCATCCTTCAGAAGCTGACCGAGTACTTGGAAAAGAAATGGCATGGGCTGGTGGTGCATGGTGGCATGGAAAGCTTGGAACAAAAATAGGCTCAACTGAGCTTAACGTAACAGATGATCCTCGGCTGCAATCTAGCTTGGGATGGTACAAATATGATGATGAGGGCGTAATGGCATCGAGGAAATCACTTGTAAAAGATGGCATTCTTGTTGGTCATATGCAGAGTAGAGAAACCGCCTCTCTTTTTGATACGCTGCCCAATTCTGCAATGCGTGCTACAGGGTATTCATTTATGCCATTGATACGAATGGCGTGTACTTGCATTGATCCTGGCAACTGGGATCCGGATGAGTTGATAAGAGATGTGAAATCTGGTTATCTGATTTGTGACATGAAGGTGCCATCCATCGACATGATGCGGTATAACTGGAGCATATCGTGTCAGTATGCACAAAAAATTGAGAATGGGGAACGCAAAGAATTGTTAAGGGATGTTATTGTAATGGGAAACGCACCAGAATTCTTCAACTCGATTGATGCAAGAGGTAAAGATTTCACTATACGACCTATAGCAAATTGCGGTAAAGGTGATCCAATGCAAATCATGAGAATGGGAAATGGCGGACCTCATATTCGTGGAGTAGCTACCGTCAAGAGTGTGGGAGCCTAAAATGTCTAGTACAATTGATGACTTGAGAAAAACTGTTATTTCATGTACTATATGTGAACTGTCTAAATCAAGAACAAACGCTGTACCAGGTTCTGGCAGTATTAAAACAGAAATAGTGTTTATTGGAGAAGCCCCGGGCCGTACAGAAGATATTCAAGGTATGCCTTTTGTAGGTACTGCAGGTAAGATACTTTCAGAAGCATTGGCATATGCAGGATTTACGCGTGAAGATGTTTACATTACAAATATTGTGAAATGCAGACCACCTGATAACAGGCGACCAAATAAACAAGAAATGTATTCATGTAGCAGTTATCTACAAAAAGAACTTGAAATCATTCAACCTAAAATCATCTGTATATTAGGGAATACTGCCTTTGGCTCACTGTTAAACGGAAATGCAATAACGAAGAATAGGGGAAAAATAATTAAAAGAAACGACCAACTATATTTTGTTACGATTCACCCAGCAGCTATAATATATAATCAGGATCTGCGTCAAGTCCTAAAAGATGATTTAAAGACGTTATCATGTATTCTTGACAAGATAAAAAAGGGAATTCAGATAGAAATTAACGAATGAAGATCATTCCACGTTCATTTTATGAGAAAGACACAGTTGATGTAGCTAAGAATCTACTAGGGAAGATACTAGTTAGAAGAATTAACGAAATGACAATCTCAGGAATTATTTCTGAAACCGAAGCCTATAGATACAAAGACGATCCTGCCAGTCATTCATTTGGAGGTAGGACAGAAAGAAACAAAGCTATGTTTGGTGAAGTAGGAAGAGCTTATGTTTACTTTACATATGGAATGCATTATTGTGTAAATGCCGTTGCAAAAGATGAAAAATATGCTGCAGGTGCAGTGCTAATACGAGCCATTGTTCCAAAGGATGGGCTTGACTTTATGATAACGCAACGTAAAACAAACGTAATCTCTAATCTCACAAATGGCCCTGCAAAGTTGACTCAATCCCTCAAAATAACAAGAGAGCAATATGGAGAAGATTTGACAAAAGTATCTGGACTGTATATTGCTGATGGTATAAATGTAAAAAGATCCACCATTGACTCCAGACCTAGGATTGGAATTAAAAAGGCAATGGATAACTTGTGGAATTTTAGTGTGGCAGAAAACTATTTTGCAAATTACTGAGCTGACGGCGCAGGCCTTACTCCCAAAGTGGCAGTAAGGTCAAGTGATTTTCCCTCTCTATTGACTGTTATATTCACCTTATCACCTACTGATTTCTCGTCATCCAAGTAGGCAATTATATCATCAATTGTCTTAATTGGATGTCCATCTATCGCAGTTATGATATCTCCACCATGGGGAATGTTGTTATCATCCAAAGTAGCTGCTATCACACCGGCATTGTCAGCTGGTCCTCCTTTTACAACCTTTTCAACTATCACACCTTTGAAGTTTCTCGGCAAACCATTAGCTAGTGAAACATCTGGATCCATTGTTCTACCTGCTATTCCAAGATAGGGGTGCTGATACGTTCCATTTTTAATTAAAACTGGGATTATTCTACCAATGGCATTAGATGGAATAGCAAATCCAACCCCTGAAAAGTCTCCAGTATTTGTAGTAATTGCTGTATTCATTCCAATGACTTGGCCCTGCAAATTTAGCAGCGGTCCACCCGAATTGCCTGGATTAATTGCAGCGTCTACTTGAATGATATCTGGAATGGAAAATCCAACGTTTTGATTAGGTAACAAACGTCCTATTGCACTGACTATGCCTGCGGTCATTGTATCACTAAGGCCAAACGGATTGCCTATTGCAATAACTTGCTGACCAACTTTGGTACTG
>JBOGRA010000130.1:0-3486 GCA_050749325.1 Nitrosotalea sp.
TCGTATAATATTACCGCCTCCACTCTCTTCATAAAAACCAACAATTGACTGATGGATTATAAATTTTTCATTACTTGAAAATTTTGTAATGCGGGAGGTGGGATTTGAACCCACGAACTCCTAAGAGATAAGGTTCTGAGCCTTACGCCGTTGACCAGGCTAGGCAACCCCCGCAACGTGAAAATTAAAACTCCAGAATAAGTGTCTTTTTTTATGACACAGAAGAACAATTACGACTAATTTCATTGATGATAGAAACTGCGTTCTTTAGTTCATAGATCCTTTTTGCTCCAGGATCAGGAAAATCAAGATTCCATGGCTGGTTGTAGAGTATTACTGATTTTCCTGCAGCAAGCATACTTTTGGCGTTAATGGGAGAGTCATCAATGAATATATCGTAATCAAGTTTTGCCTTTTCTGTTCCTTCTACTACTCCCACATAGTTCTTGAAGGTCACATTGTGCATTTTGAGCCAATTTTTTACATCATTATGGGTCGAGTCCTCTCTTGCGGTCACTATATCCACAGTCCCCATCTTTGAGAGTTCCTTTGACGCAGAGTAAATGTCACTTTCGGTTGGAGGAATAGTTTTCCAAGATTTCCAGCACATTGAGAGCTCTTCATAGAAATCAAATTTACTTATGTTGTATCTTTTCCAAAAGTCCCATTCGGATATGTCTGATTTCAAGATGACATCTCTGACTTGATTATTGTACAATATCCAAGCATGTATAACGTCTGCAAGAACCCCATCTACATCTAGTGCAATCCGCAAAATTCTCATTTCTCCTGATTGAAGCTGTCTCGTAGCTCTTCAAGTAATTGGCGTTGATGTTTATCTATTTTCTTTGGAATATTGATAACAAGCCTGACATACTGATCCCCTCTACCTCTAGATCCTTGATGAGGCAGGCCTTTTCCTTTTATCTTTATTATCGTATTTGGCTGACTTCCTGCTTCAACTTCAATTTTTTCAGTTTCTTCCAAGGTTGGTACGGTCAATTTCTTGCCCAGCACTGCATCAGTAATAGATATGTTTGCATCATAAAATATGTCTGCACCATCTCGCTTGAACTTGTCATGAGGCTTTACTTTGATTCTAACAATAAGATCGCCACTCATTCCGTTTGGCATTGATTCTCCTTCGCCTTTAATTCTATATTCACCGCTTTCAATGCCCTGAGGAATTTCAAATGAAAAGTGATGTTTTCCTTTTTGTTTACCAGCTCCTTTGCATTTAGAACATGGTCTTTCTATTATTTTGCCTTGGCCCCTGCAAGTATTACATGGTTGAACAGTGACAAATGTAGAAAATCCACTACTGTGAGATGTTCTTACCTGACCATGACCGTTACAAACAGAACAAGTTCTCATGGATGTCCCAGGAGCAGCGCCTGATCCCTTACAATCACCACATTCAATGTCTCTTGGAAGCTCAATCTCTTCTCGCCTTCCTCTAAGGATGTCTTCAAACGTTATCTCTGTATCATATACTAGATCTGCTCCTCTTTCCCTGCCGAATCCAAAATCAAAACCACCAAATCTAAAACCGCCCCCCCTACCAAAGACATTTTCAAAAATTGATTCAAAACCGGAACCAAAGATATCTTCGAAATTGACTTTAGAGCCTTTGAATATGTCTTCGGTACTGTATCTTCCATCAACTCCAGCATGACCATGAATATCGTAGATCTTACGCTTCTCAGAATCCGATAATACTGCATAAGCTTCTGATATCTCTTTGAAGTGTTCTGATGCATCAGAGGATTTGTTTCTGTCGGGGTGAAATTTAAGAGCCATTTTCCTATACTGGGCCTTTATCTCATCTTGAGAAGCATTTTTCTGAATACCCAAGACTTCATAATAATCGCGTTTTGCACTCATGGCCGTAAAATAGCGTTATTTATTCTCCAGTATAAACATCAGTTTGTTGTTTCTCCAGTAGCCGGGCCTGGACCTTCTGTAGCTTCTTGTGCACCTGCCCCTGTCGTATCTGCTCCTGGTGTACCTGCTCCCGGTGCACCTGCCTCTGGTGGCGGAGTTACATTTTTGTAAAGTTCAGTACTAATGTCATTAACTAATTTCTTCAAGGCATCAAGTTTTGGTTTTATTTCAGCAGCATCCTTGTCAAGAACATCTTTGAGTTCCTTTATTGCTTCACTTACCTTTATTCCCTGATCTTGCGATATCTTGTCTTTAAGATCTTGAGTTATCAATTTTTCAGTAGCATAGATGTACTGTTGAGCTTCATTTTTTACCTCTACCTCTTCTTTCTTCTTTTTATCCTGTTCAGAAAAGGTTTCAGCATCCTTTTTCATTTTCTCAATATCATCTTTTGAAAGTTTAGTGCTTGCAGTGATTGTAATTTTAGCTTCCTTTTGAGTTGCAAGATCTTTTGCTGTAACATTGAGAATTCCGTTTGCGTCTATATCAAATTTTACATCGATTTGCGGTACTCCTCTCGGAGCTGGAGGAATGCCTGACAAGTTGAAACTTCCAAGTGAGACATTGTCTGCAGCCATTGGCCTTTCACCCTGTACAATATGAATAGTTACAGCAGTTTGGTTGTCAGCTGCAGTTGTGAAAACTTTACTTTTAGACGATGGAATGGTGGTGTTTCTTTCTATAATTGGTTCTCGCAATCCCCCAAGTACCTCTACTCCAAGTGTTAATGGTGTTACATCCAAAAGGACAATATCGCTTGTTACTTCGCCTGCTATGATGCCTGCTTGTATAGCAGCACCTAATGCTACAGCTTCCATTGGATCTACTCCAGATTCTGGGTCTTTGCCCATTACACTTGCTACGAATTTTCTGATGAAAGGCATTCTAGTTGGACCGCCAACAAGTATAACCTTATTTACATCTGACGGCGATAGTTTGGCATCTTCTAATGACTTTGTCATAGATGGTCTGCATCTTTCTACTATGGGATTGATGAGCTCCTCAAACTTTGCTCTTGTTATTTTCAGTTCTAGGTTTTTCGATCCAGAAGATGGATCATGCGATATGAAAGGAAGGTTAATGTCAGTTTCAAATACCGATGAGAGCTCTATCTTTGCTTTTTCGGCTGCTTCTCTTATTCTAACCATTGCGGTACTATCTTTGTTAAGATCTATTCCAGATGATTTTCTGAAATTGTCAACAATATAATCAATTAGGACCTTATCCATATCGGTTCCACCTAATTGCGTGTCTCCAGAGGTACTCATTACCTCAAAGACGCCTCCTCCCATTTCCATTATTGTTACATCTAGAGTTCCACCGCCTAGATCAAATACCATTATTTTCATGTCTTGCTTAGATTTATCAAGGCCAAAGGCAAGTGCTGCAGCAGTAGGCTCGTTGATTATTCTAACTACCTCTAGTCCTGCTATTTGTCCAGCATCCTTGGTGGCCTGTCTTTGATTATCGTTAAAGTAGGCAGGAACCGTTATCACTGCCTTATCGATTTTTTCACCAATGAATGCTTCAGCGTCTTTTTTT
>JBOGRA010000131.1:0-3482 GCA_050749325.1 Nitrosotalea sp.
GTTTGGATTGATTCAGAAAATTTGAACTTTGGATGACTTGCGTCAGTCAGGAACATATTCAATTTGAATTTTCACATATCTGAACTCACTAGGGTTCAAGCGTTTGGGTTTGGACCTGCGAGAGTCCGAATCTTACAGGATTTGTACATGGGAATTTGAACTCATTTAGATCAATTCTTCATTCTCATTAAAATACTGCGATCGGAGAGGCACGTGTATTTTAGATTCGCTAATACGATTCTTAAGTATTGTATTGAATTCTTGGAGACGGGCCTTTTTGGTAGCTATATCCTCAAGCAACTCTTGTTTTAGTCTAAGAACCAGTTCATCTGTAACACGAATTACTTCATTGATATCATAAGGCTTGTAAATTATGGCAGATGCATTAAGTTCTAGCAATCTCTTCTTGGTATCTTCTGTTGTGTCTCCTGTTATAAATATGACAATGGCATCTGACTGAATTTTCCTTATCTTTTCTAATGTGTAAAACCCATCCTGATCTTCCATCATCACATCGAGGAATATGACATCTGGTTTGAGTTTCTTGTAAACATCTATTCCCTCTAATCCTCCATATTCTTTTCCAATTACAGTCACGCCCTTTAGGCGTAAAAATTCTGAAAGAACAGAGACTGTGTCAATGTCGTCGTCGATCACTATGGCAGTGATTCCTTTATCCGTGTTTTCATCAGGCTCTAAAAATCTCATTTATTGCATGAAACACCAAACATGTATTTTAGATGATTCTTGTGCGGTTTAAACAAACGTAACTGTCTAGCTTTTTGAAGTTCCCAAACCACCAGATCTGTTATTTTTGACAGACACCTTTTCTGATCAGTACGATTCCATGTGATCATTGCCAGAAAATGACCTTGAATATTTCCGTAATCGTTGCAGTATCCTAGAGCAAAAAGTCAATCAACTACGAGAAGAAAACAATCAGCTACGCAAAGAGATTGCAGCAATAAAAGAGACAGTATCTGCACTTGTTGCAAGAAACATCAACGCAAAACCTGATAGGCGCCACAACAACACCCTAAAGAAAGATTCCCAATCAAAACATGCAAGAAAAAGCAGGAATAAACCAACCCGCATAGACGATACCATGACAGTTGATCAAATAGAGTGCAATAGATGTGGCAGCAAACTATCAGAACCAACCGATACATACGAAAGAACAGTCCAGGATGTCATTCCTGCGAGAATAATTACAACAAAATATGTCATTATCAGAAGATACTGCAGAAACTGCAGGAAACAGGTCTCTGGTGCAGTGTACAATGCACTGCCAAACGAGCGATTCGGGCTGCGACTGATGGTGCTGATAGTATCACTGAAACTATTGGGATTGTCCTATCAGAAAATATCAGGCCTGCTCAAGATGCTGTTTGGTCTTGATATTACAGAATCCGCCATCAATCATGCAGTCAAAAAAATATCTCATGCATTTGGCAAGCGGTACGAGCAGATGATTGAAGAACTAAAAACAGAACACAACATACACGGCGATGAGACCAGCTGGAGAATAAACGGCAAGAACCACTGGCTGTGGGCATTTGTCGGAAGGCAGACTGTTCTATATGAGATTGATAAATCAAGGGGAAGGGACGCACCGACGAGGATCCTTGACGGGTATGATGGAAACATTACCAGTGACTCGTGGCCTGCATGGAATTACGTTGGCAAGACACACCAGAGATGCCAGTGGCACTATCTCAATGACTTGAATGATACGATACAATACAAGAATCCGGGAAAAGAGTTTGCATCATTTGCAAAACGTTTACAAAAAATACTGTATGACTCTCAAAAGACAACTGCAAAGAAAAAAGAGGGCATGCTTTTGCTAAAGACAAATCTTGAGCGAAGAATTGGCAGATTGATACACAAAAAGTACACAAACAAGCACTGCATGCGGTTTGTCAAAAGACTGAGACGGGAAAAAGAGATGCTCTTTACATTTCTTGACATAAAGTCTGACTATCACAATAATGCAGCCGAGCGGGCAATCAGGCCAAATGTCATCATTCGAAAAATAACAAATGGCCATCGCTCAGATGATGGTGCCATATCTCATAAGATATTGATGAGTGTCAAGGAGACATGCAGGCTGAGGGGTTTGAATTTTTACAATTATGCCCTGAAGTATCTTGGCAATATGGCTTCAAAAAGCTAGACAGTTACAAACAAACTAATTCTGTTTATCTGAAGAAAAGGTAAAATCTTCTTTGACCATTATGACTGGATGATCATAATTCAGAACGCAAGTAGGAGAGAAGCTTGACTATACATCAATGTTCACTATGTGGAATAAAGATGAATCTTGTCTATGGCTATTTCTTCAAGTATTTTTGGTACGATTTTTTTAAGAACTGTTGCCTTATTGGTTTGGTTTTTCTTTTTATTTCCTTCGGTTGATGAAAGTATGAAAATCCATTACTTGGGATTCATTACATGGTATCTTCGGAGATCATACAGAATACTGATCAGTATTACTATTCCAAACATAACAAAGAGCAATGGAATAGCCATCGCTAATTGATCTGGTGTTCCTGTGTTCTTCTGTATCACGAGATAAGAAATTATTGAGTAGATGAACGTAATAATGCAAACTCTTACAATGAGATCAGTTCTTAAATTAAGCATAAAAAATGGTGTAGTCCATATTTAATGAATATATCTTATCATCCTTAGTCTTTCAACTTATGCAATATATCAAAAAGTCTGAAATATCAATACTTGATTTTCATGTCATCAAAATAGGCCTCAGTATTATCCTTGGTCCATAATCCAATCTGCCCAGTTTCATAATATTCATTGTTGGCTTTGATTATCTCTGTACCATCTAGCCATCCACCTATACCCTGCGATGATATGGTAGCTTCCAGAGTATGCCACTCTCCCACACTAATTTGAGCACGCGCTTCGTAACTACAAATCAGGAATTCAGTGTTCGATTTACACAATGAAATCCTATTATTTATTGGGTCTAGCATCAGAACAAAATAATGACTTGGATCCATAAAGCGGACTATCAGGCCTGCCTGTTCCGCAGTGTGGCCTGGAATTATCTTAATTTTCACACTTATTGCTGCGTCAGACACTATAGGAGAATCAGGCATTATTTGCATATGATAACCTGAGCTGTTTGCCGTAGGTAAGGTTGTCAGCACATTAGGTTGCGATGGTGCCGAGTCATCATACTTTACTACCCACAGTCCAGGTTTTGAATCTGATTGAAAAGCTGCATAGTCTGCAGGTATTGTATTATTTTGGTAAGAATCGAAATTCCATTCTTTTGAATGTGTATAACTAAAGTCATTTAATGCATTATAAAGTGCAAACGCTACTCCTATGGATGTAACAATTGCAAAAAGTGCATATCTTCGTTTTCTGGTAAAACGGATTGATTGGCCTTTAGACAAATAATATCATGGGTACTCCTAATGTGGCTGATATAAACAAACCTAATTCATAAAAAA
>JBOGRA010000132.1:0-3443 GCA_050749325.1 Nitrosotalea sp.
ATAATCACGTTATATTATACAGGTAGCACAATAGGCGACAACACCGAACCCAAAAGTGAGGGGCGGTGGATTGACAATCAATGGACTGTCACGTCCTATTTCTGCTATCTGAACAAAACCGTCCGACCGGCAAAGGTGAAGATACGGTTGTCTAATTAGGAGTTCAGGCGAAGGCTTGATCTGCTGGCCAGTCAATCGTCCGCCAGCGCTCAAATGCGGGAAACTGTGCATCAAAACACGGGAATCTTAGAGAGTGTTGGTGAGGGGCAAACCGAGAAGCGACTAGGATGCAAAACCGTGCTGCCGCTCCAAAGGAAAGCCACATCCCGCCGAATGTCGGGTGGATTTTTTTTACCAATAAAATAATCCATTGGTGTACAGCTTGATTGTAAGGAGGCATGCATTCTCAACATGCCAAACCTCTAGCAATTTTTACAATGAAAAAAACACGTGATGAACAAATGGCAAACAAAGGTTGTCAAGCAAGATCAATTTTACACACTTGTAACCATTAGTATTAAAAAATAACATTACAGTCAGGCAGGACCATATATTCACTCATTTGCTACTGGTCCTTTTTTTGGCCTTTATACTTGTGAAAAGAGAGTAAGGCAGAAAATTTTTTAATATTTGAGTGGTAAATTCATTTGTTGAAGACTCCAAAACGATGCCCAATCTGCAAGAAAAATTTTACGGATCATTCGGAATTACAGGATAAAATATGCAAAATAATAACAACAAAGGAGTTTGCGGCCTACTGTCCTGGCTTTGACGTGCAATTTAGGCCATCATTTGAGATATGATCAAAAACATGACTTTTCACATTTTAAGCATGTTTCCGTGTATTACAAAAGTTGCCATGGCTGCAAATTTATGAACTTTTAACATTGACAGTAAAGTCTGCTGTCTGTGAAGTTGGCAAAAACAAGATTCCATCTACATCAACTACCACCTGGTATGTTCCCGCATGCAGAAACTGGTATGGCATAGTAACGGTGCCATCATTTGAATGCAATACTGATGTATTGTATACCTCGTCTGTTCCATTCATAATTGAAATATTGTAATCGATGTGCTGCTCAAGTGAGTCGGTCTTGCTGTCAAAAAAATTAATCTTAAGACTAGTCGGCTTGCCAGTACTTGGACTTGGAGATGTAGACAATGATACCTTGAGGTTTCCAAGGGTTCCGGTATTTGAGGCATCAGTGGATTGCGTTCCATTGTTTGGCTCTACCGTATATAGCGAAAGCATGCCGGCGGTGATGTGATCGTCCACATGACAATGGTATAGCCACGTGCCTACATTGTCAGGATACATATCGAGCACCTTCATGCTCATGGGCAACAGTTCCACCATGTCAGTACGCATGCCATCCATCGTCAACAATGTGTTTCCGTGCCAGTGCGGCGTGTGCAGGTCAGCCTCAGTTCCCATGCCTACTACATACCACCGAACATGCGTATTTGCCTTCATCACAAGTCCAGGAAGATTTCCAAACACGTATCCGTTAATCGAATGCATCAGGTTGCTCTCCTGAAAGTCATCATCATCCACATTTACAGAGGATGGGTCTTTTGTGAAAGTCTTTATGTTGTAATCGATATATGGACTGTTATTCTCATTCATGATGGCATACATTGTGACAAATTCTTTATCAACGCCTTTTGGAGTTCCGTCAGGATTTGCTTCTCCATGCCTTGTTATTATTATCGGACCAATTAATCCAGCATAAGTATCTGCCACAGTATTTACATGCGAGTGATACATCCACAATATTGAGCTATAGTCGTGAGTGCCAGGGCCTGATCTCTCTGGAACCTGCCAGGTATAAGTGAAATTTCCGCCAGGTGGTATGATGTCGCCAGGCTTGTCTGCGTCTGGTACGCCGTCATTATACTGCGCGCCTTCGTTAGCCTTGTCGTAAAAAACCCCATGCGGGTGCATGCTTTCAGGGAAACGACAATTGTTCTTGAATACCACCTTGATTGTATCTCCCACCTCTGCATGAATCACAGGACCGAGCACGCCGAGCCATTCTGGTCTTGGTGATGGTACAGTAAACGTGTCATCAGTGTACCCTCGGTATAGGCATTTCAGATACGTACTTCCTATCCTGTCTTTTCCACTGATTGTATACACTGACGGCTTGTATTCTGCCGAGTCCTCAGAAAGGGGAGTACCTGTAATTACATTCATGCCAGTTGGGGCATAATTCCATTTTATTTCCTCTGCTTCAATATAGTATGTCCGTGTTACGCCTTGAAAGTTGTCAGGGGTTACTTTGGCAATAACTGTTGAAGGTTGCTGCGAGTTTTCAGTAACAATGTAGACAACAACCCCAGTCAATGATATGCTCAGTGCAATAATTGTACCAAACATTATTGTATTCCGAGATACCACAAAATTAGTTCAGCCTAACAATATATCTACGGTGGGCTCTTCCTAATTTTTTGTTCTATTATGATAGAATAAAGTCTTGTAGTCATGATTTGTAAAGTCTGGCTGCAACAAGTGTACCCAAGAAATTGGATGAAAATATGCTAATGTGGACAAACACATGCTTTAGTTGATAAAAACTAGAATCAAAATAACATGTGCGACAAAAACGATAAACTATGCCAGCAAAGAAAACATCAAAACCAGTTAAATCAAAGCATATACCATATCGTACCATGAAATTCGACGAGTTCTGGGGTACAGTAACAGAAGATCTTGGCACGCAAAAACAGTTTGCAACGCAGACCAAGCCATTTTTTGCAAAATACTCTGGGGGGAGGATACTTGTAACCACGTCAGACGACTCGCTTTGGACAATTGACCGCTCCACTGCAAGGCAGATATGGAACAAGGCTCTCTCCATGCATGAAAAGATGCGGTTTATTCATACAAGTTACGCCCATGAGAAGATACGCACCTCGTCGTATGTCATATCTCTTATGAAGCATTTTGTTGCAGACGAGTCTCAGATGGAGTGACTCTTACTCTGGAAAAGAAAAACCAAGAAAATAGGCAAAACATGTCTTTAAAAAAACTGTACTTGCAAGCAATAAGGAGAATAAATTTGACCAACACCGAGTTATAGAATAATTCCAGTACAAACACACATGGCAGAAAACGCCGATGCAAAAAAGTCATTTATCAAGGAATTCATGGACTTTTTGCAAAAGTTTTCGGTAATCGGTCTTGCAATTGCATTTGTAATAGGACAGGCAGCATCGAAGCTAGTCACCGCATTTGTAAATGATATCGTAAATCCGCTAATTGGCCTGCTCACGCCAAACGTCGGCAACCTCAATAAAGCCGGCCTGACTGTTGGCAACTCCACATTCTCATATGGCGACCTTGTATCAAACATGATAAATTTTCTAGTTATTGCGCTTGTTGTGTTTTTGGCATACAAACAGCTCTCAAAGTTTGGCCTGATGAAAGACCCGGTAAAAGG
>JBOGRA010000133.1:0-3422 GCA_050749325.1 Nitrosotalea sp.
CATGACTGCATTTGGTGTATGGCATGCGTTTCAGTTTGTCCTCCACAGGCAATCAAAGTAGATCAGTCTAACCTAGAACACCATGAAAAGGCAGCAGGAACCTATACCAAAATGGAGACCGGTTCTGTTAATCCACACGCACACCACTAGAATTTTTCGTCCTTTTTATTTTTCTTAATTATTGCGTAATATTGTCCAAATGCTTGCTATTTGTCAAATAGCGTTTGTTCTTAAACAAATTTTAACAAGTCTTTTCTGGAAAAGTATTGCAGAGGTCGCCTAGCCAGGCATGGCGTGGGCCTTGAGAGCCTATGTGCGCAAGCACGCGGGGGTTCAAATCCCTCTCTCTGCGCTATTTGCCTATTTTTCCTAGTTCTGCCAAAAGAGCAGAAAGTTGAATTTCGGGATTGGATCCTATTACAAGCCGATAATCGTATTTGGCAATGGATTCAAGAATGTCTGAAAGATGATCCGTCTTTAGTTTATAGCACTCTTCGTTAAGATATTTTAGGAAATCAGATTCCGACATTCCATATATCTTGATGAGTTCAACCATCTTGTTTCTTGCCTCTGCCAACTTTCCAGCTAGTGCAATCTTCAAGATCTCCCCTACATCACTAACCTTTGTAATCCCAGAAGATGCCTTTACATTATCTTCATTTATTATTCCAAGACTTGCAGTTGCCTGTAGCATATTGATAGAGTGACGCATATCCCCCTCTGAATACGAATATAGTGACTTCAAGCCTTCCTTGTTGTACTTGATTTTTTCTTTTTTACAAATTTCGTCCAAGTATCCTATTATCTCCTCCTCAGAGATTCTGGTGAATTTGAATACGGCGCATCTACTTTGAAGAGGCTCTATAATTTTTGATATGTTATTTGCAATCATGATAAACCTGCAATGCCCAGCTGTATCTTCTATGATTCTCCTAAGGGCGGTCTGAGCGTCAGAGGTCATTTCATCTGCTTCATCTAGTATGACAAGCTTAAACGGTATCTTGGTATCAAGTCCTGAAAACCTTGCAAATTTTTTTACCCTGTCTCTTACCATGTTTATTCCTCTTTCATCTGAAGCGTTCAACTCTAGGGTGTACTCTCTCCATGTATCACCCAAGATTTCTCTTGCAAGACATAGGGCAGTCGTGGTCTTGCCAACACCTGCAGATCCAGAGAACATCAAATGTGGCATCTCAGATATGTTTTTCAAAAGAGATTTCAAACTTCCTATTATCTCCTTCTGGTTTATTATGGATGATAGTTTCATCGGTCGATATTTTTCAACCCACATGGAGGATTCGGTCATATGGTTCTACCTTTATGCCCTACTAATAAAATTAAGTCTGCGATCTTGCATGAATCGATTATTCCTACTGTCGATCTGATATGGCATGTCTGGGTGATACCATAATACCCAGCTATTAAGATGATAGAATGGAATGATTATTCCTAGGCGATCATCCGATGAACTTTATACTAAATACCAAGAGACAAGTTATGATAGAAAGCAATGTACAAGTAACTAGATCAAATGATCAGAGTAAATTGTTAACAGAATTGATCGATCAGCTTTAGGGCCTAATGGAGGATCATGAAGTAAATTGGACATCTCAGAACTAATACAGATGCATAGTATAGGGTATCGCCTACAGGATGTCAAAGTCAACTTTGGATATGATCTCAAAATAGATGCACCTGAAGTATCAATTGACGCTAAACATGGTGAAATTTTGAGTATACCGCGATGGGTAGCTGAAGTACTATCATCAGAAAAACTTGCTGAAGTACAGGATACCGATATGGTAGTAGCTTTGAAGCAAGCTATTGTGAAAGAAAACGTACAGGGTGATTTTGATCTTTCTACCCTTGAGCCAGAATTTTACATAAAAATGAATTCATTCGTGCAAAGACTGTCCCAGCAAGACCGTGATAAAATTGAAAGTATGCTAAATTCCCTTGTTCGTAAAAGGCAAGGAAAGATCATTAGATTGGCAGACTCGTCCAAGATGGCTACTGAATTGGCAAAGAAATTGACAGTTGAAGAGCGAGCTCTATTTGATTATATTCATGATAACAGTGCAGAATTTAAAAAACAAGTTATAGGAGATAAGAAATGACCGTACAGTCTGAATCTATTTCATCAAGCAAGCTTCAGGATCAGGTAAGGGAATTCCTAAGTCAATTCAAAGATAAATCAGGTTCATACAAGTATGTTGACGAAATTGATCAGATGATGGCAAAGAAAATCCAATACATTGTGGTAGATTACAATGAATTGGTGTCATACCAAGAAATTGAATCTGTTTTTAATATGGATCCAGATGAAATTCTTCATGCTTTCAGTGGGGCAATCAAAGATATTCTCAAGGAAAGATTTCCACAATATGCAGAAAAAATCCGTCATGACATTAGAGTCAGGATTTCAAATTATCCGGCACAGCGAAGTCTGCGCGAAGTAAATGCTGAAGTTATCGGAAAAATGATAAGCGTTTCGGGAATGGTTGTAAGATCTTCTGAGATTAAGCCGCTTGCAAAAGAACTAGTTTACATCTGTCCAGATGGACATCAGACTAAAAGAATTCAGGAAAAAGGCCTTGAATTCAAGGAACCTCTAAAATGTGATAATGGAAAATGTACTCACAGAGATCTAGAATTAAATCCTGAGCAAAGCAAATTCATTGATTTTCAAATGGTACGACTCCAGGAACTGCCTGAAGACCTACCTCCAGGCCAATTACCTCATTATCTTGATGTTACGGTGCTTCAAGACTTGGTTGACAATGCAAGACCTGGAGACCGTGTAATTCTCACGGGAATTGTAAGGATTGAGCAAGAGCATATACCTTCTATGAGGGGAAAGAGCGGAATTTACAGATTAAGAGTTCAGGGAAATAATATCGAGTTTCTAGGTGGCAGGGGAAACAAGAGCTCTAGAAGCACTGAAAGGGAAGAAATTTCTTCAGATGAAGAGAAGATAATCAAGTCGCTTGGAAAAAATGCCGACATTTACGACAGGCTTGTAGCTTCATTTGCGCCTCACGTTCATGGTCATGATATCATCAAAGAGTCAATCTTGTTGTTGATTGTGGGTTCTACTCAAAAGCTTCTTGCCGATGGTGCTAAGATCCGTGGAGATATCAACGTCTTTTTGGTGGGTGATCCTGGTACCGCAAAAAGTGAGATGTTAAAGTTTTGTGCAAGAATTGCTCCTAGGGGACTCTATACCTCAGGACGAGGTTCTACTGCAGCAGGACTAACGGCTGCAGTTGTACGGGATAAAATCGGAATTATGATGCTCGAAGCTGGAGCGGTGGTTTTGGGGGATCAAGGCCTTGTTTGTATTGACGAATTCGACAAAATGAAACCCGAAGACCGGAGCGCGTTACACGAAACAATGGAGCAACAATCAGTTAGTATTGCAA
>JBOGRA010000134.1:0-3359 GCA_050749325.1 Nitrosotalea sp.
ATATTCAGCGGCGCTGATGTTCGCAGTCACACTTGCAATTGCTGGATTGGTAATTGCAGCATCCACAAATCAGTTTGGAAGACAGCAGCAGAGCGCATCACAGATGCTGACATCATCTGAGAACAAAATGTCAGAGAGTGTATCGTTTATTGCGGGAAGAAATACGCCTGCAGGGTCAGAGGTAGAAATAGTAAACTATGGTATGACAAATCTCCAGATAGATTCTATCATGGTAGATGGAACAAAGGCATCGTATACAATATCATACATCAACGGCACAAGAGCACAATCCCTGCCTGTAAGAGAGCCTGTAGTGATTGATGCTGACAGGCAAGGCTCCAAGATGCAGCTTGTCACATCAAGCAATTCCATATTCGAGTTCCCACTACAGTAACCGAGTTTTTAAGATTACAACTCTTTTGGACAGATGCAAAAAACTCAAAAGATAACTCTATTGTTTATCATGATTCTGCTGATTGTTTCTTCTTTCATTCGGCTGCCAGAAGCTGGTGGCTTGCTACAACTGTAGGGGGAGGTACTCTGTCTCAAGACATTCACTTCAAATCTGAATCAATTCCACCTTTGGACCAGTTTTTATCTGGAATATTGCCTAATGACACTCTCTGCAAACCTAATCTCACCTTGATCATTAAATCAGAAGATGGTTCTCCTGCATGTGTAAAGCCTGATACTGCAAACGCACTTGTAGAAAGAGGATGGGCAAAACCCATAACCGGCGGAATATCAAATAGTCAGACATCAAATCAAACTGCATTTTCATCATCTAATTGTCTTGGCAAGGAGGTTTCCAAAAATCAGAATAGTTCGTTAGTAGTACTTTTGATGAACCCAAATTCTACTGCAACGGTATGCACTATTTACCAGTTTGATCGCAATTGGGGTGGAGGCATCCTCCATTTTGGATTTGATGTTGGACCAAAACTCAATGTTACAGCAATCCCAAATGTGCTTGACATTACTAATGCGTCAGCAGGAGATAATTTTACAGTTTTATACAAAATCTCTGCCAATCCTGACTCTAAAGGAATCTATAGTTATTCCATACCATGGGATATTTGTGAACAATATCCATTGGCTGTAGGATACACTGCATCTGATCTAAAAAAATCTGATTTTTCTTTAGAAGTGCTCTTGGGTAGAACTTGCCCCAACTATGGTTTCCACGTTGCTTCGGACAAGATACTTTCTGGCATGAATTACACTGAAGTGGTTACAAATGGACACTAGGTTTTAGTCAGGACCGGGTTTAGACCACGAGATTGCAGTTGACTAAACATTTGTTCGAAGAAACAGGTTCATGTTCTGATATTCTGAAAGAATCTTACTGTGTAAATCTACGCCACTTTTATTAAATTCTGTTCTTCATTCCTTGTTGTATGTGTAGTATAGGAGGAATCTGTCCGAACTATTCTGATGTAAATTGGCTTACACAGAACCGTTGGGTAGGTTGGGCTATTGTAGCAGGAGTCTCAGGTATAGTAGCAGTAATTTTGAAACGTCTTAAAGAATAATTCACATGCTTTCAAAAATGCCTTACTGTGTAAATATGCGTCACTTTTTTAAACCATACCTGTCCAGTACGTATCAAAAATGAAAATTATACATCTGTTAATTATTGTAATGGCAACAGTTCCTCTATTCTCCACTATTCTCCCCGTAGCAGGACAATGTTATGGCTGTGGTCAAAATTCGTCTGCACTAAAACAAGCATTAACAACTCAAGCTTTCTGTAATCAGCATTTTGATCATGGTCCAACACTTGGTGAAATCATTGGGATAAATCAATGTGAAAATCCAGTAACTCGGGTTAATTACAAAGGTGCAAATCTAACAGTCATCAACGTAATAAATAAGACAACATTCATGATAGGGGAAAACATTACAGTGGTTCCCGAATTGACAAACATAGGAAATCACAATGTAACAATTGGTTACTGTGGGCCATTGTTTGTAACTTTGACTATGAACCAATCAGGTAAGATAGTATCACCACAATATGCTTGGGCATGTCCCCTAGTTAGTCATGGAATTACACTGGAACCTAACATATCTACTCCTGGAGAAAGTTATGGTCAAATCATCACTTTACATACTACTGGGAATTATACCATAAAATCAATAGCAAGCTTTGGCGATACATCTAAACAAATAATTCTTTGGTCAGAACCTATTCAGATTAAAGTAGTTCCGGAATTTCCATTTGCAGCTCCAGTATTCATAATCAGTATTGCTTCTTTAATTATTTTTTACAGGATGAAATTCAAATAGAAAATCTGGGACAGGTTCCCACTACAACAGTTCTGGCTGTAACCCCGAGACCAGCTAAACTTCTTTTAAAAATACTTCTCTTGAAATTTTGGCTTGAAAAAGAATGGATTTTAAAGTTCCCTCTTTTATTGGATCTTGTCGTGGTAACGTGACATATTTTCCGTCTGGATGCACTAGTTGAATATGACTGCCACTCTGTCTATCGACTACAAAACCGTGTCTATGCAAAACCTTCAAAACCTCACGAAAACGATGGTTTCGTAAACTCAAATCTCAGGTTGTAATTTCCATTATTTTGCTTTTTTCTTTTTTTGCTCTATCTTTGATATATTCTAAAACTAGGTTGATCGCGTCTGCCATATTGGTTTTTAACTCCTCTAGGGTTTCACCTTGACTAATTGCACCTGGAAGTTCTAAACACTGGCCACTATAACCACCTTCTTTTTCCTTGTTTACTAGAATTGTGAACTTTCTTGATTTCTGGGATATTTCCATATTATCATAACACAATATTATAATTAAAATGTATTTTGTTCGTAATCTTGGCACACATCAATTCAAGCTGAAAATTTGGACTCGGGTAAATTTTACATGTGTAACCCCCAAACACACTAATCTATTTTCACGTTAAACCTAGAGCCTACTATATAAAGAAAATGTGAGAGTGTCAAACTTTTTACGCTATGCACTTTGCCGGTCTTTGAACTAAAACAAAATGGTTAGCTGATTCTTACCAGCTCCGAACTCAGAATCCAGTTGCAGACGGTTGCAAATCCAGAAGAATGTTGCGCCACTTTTTTAAAGTTAGAATTATTCATCTTTGAATGTTTTGAAAACTTGGCATCATACTTTCAATGGATAAAAAATGTGGGTTTTGTCTAGGTAAGAAGCCATCTCCAATGACCTGCACACTAGGGAACCCACGCTTACAGGTTTTTATTTCTGCCTGATAAAGTCATTGTAAGATGCTTTGTTTCCCAACTTACATTGTCAATCGCATCATATTCAATTTTGCCACACCAAATGATATCATCATGGACAGACATCCATTAGTTTATTCCAAAGAGATG
>JBOGRA010000135.1:0-3306 GCA_050749325.1 Nitrosotalea sp.
GTAGAGGAATGGGTTAAAAATTCGATCTTCTTTTCCCCCATCATTGAAGAGCAAACATCATCTACTTGTTGTATGAATTCATCAACTTGAAACAATTCTTTTTTAAATTCCATTTTATTGCTGTTGAGTTTTTGCACATCAATTGTGTCCTGTATTAGTTGTTCTAGTTTGCTAACATTATTATGAATCTCGCTGACTGCTTCAATTTGTTTGGAATCTAGTTTTTCAACCGTAGAGTCTTTTATAACATTACAGTATTTTTTTACTAGTTCTAGTGGAATTTGGCATTCTTTTGAGAACATCATAAAAAACTCTTCTTTTAGTTCGTCCATTTTCTTCAATTCATCGAGTTGAATTTTTTGCCTTTCGTGATCCTCCACTATTTTGTGCGCATGATAAGTTTCAGAAATATCCCTTATCAGGGTGTTACTTCCTATTAATCGACCTTTGTTATCGTATATGTTATTGGCTGCGAGCAAAGCTGGAAATGTGCTACCGTCTTTTCGTTTAAGCCAAATCTCCTCGTTTTCAACCCTACCGCTTTTCTTCCAACTTTCAAACGTTTTTTGCATATTTTCTCTATTGTGCTCAGCTACATGGTCAAAGAGGGATTTTCCAATAATATCGCTTTTTTCATTGCCAAAGTTCTTCACATACATTTGGTTGCACTCTATTATCATTCCGTCAATGTTAACGGTTCGTTGCATGACAGGAGATCCTTCGTAAAGATTCTTGTATTTTACTAGTTCTTGAACAGAGTCATTCTTTGAAGATTTGTTTTCATATTGTTGCACAAGAATATTTTTACTTGGCTTCCTGCTACTTGACCAAACAATAATACCACCAGATGCAGCACCCACAACACCCACCGAGAATGCCTGGCTTGCATAAGGAGTAGTAGGATCTAACCCGTAAGCAACAGCTAACAAACCTAAAATTCCTAGTAACAAACCGCCGATAGGTCCAAACGAGTTCATATTTTCCTCTTCTTGACATCAAAAATTTGGCCAGAAATAGATATTGAATGATTTGAATCTAGTACAATTTGGATCAGTGGATCATAGCACGATATTTTTGCGTCCTCAGCAACCCCTTGCAATGGTAATACAACGCGAAACCAGAAGATTAACTTTTCATGAGTTACTTGAAGTGAATCACTAAAAAGTCAGTTAATTTCTAGTATGGCTATGATGTTATCAAGAAATTCTTGAGCCTTGTTTTTCACACCGCTTAGCACTTGATTTATTTCATTTTTTGAAATTTTTGCATCGTGTATTCTCACATTTTTTGATGCATAATCGGTTCCATGTTCAGATATGAATTTATTGAATTTTTCCAAGAGCTGGCTTCCAATTACAATCTGACTGCTGTTTTCCAGTTCTTTGATGGCATGATATACTGTAGATTTCCCAAAGAGGCCCACTATGTCAGGAGGTAACGATACCGCATTTCCATAAAGATCATAGAATTTCCAGCTTGTCTTCCTATAGTCTGGAAGGCTGTCATAAAGCTGGTCCCTAGTTTTGTATTTGACCAGATATCCATTGAGTTCAAGATCTATCCAAGAATTCCCGTCAGAGACATGCAATAATTTTGCAATATTTTTGCAGGTTAACAGTATGTCATGAAGGGGTTTTTTCTCCTCCAAAAGGTCAACGCTTGTGGATTCAGCAAGTCGCAGGAGATCTCCTTTTTCTACATTGCTCACACTTATCAAGTTTAAAGTATCTATGATTTTACTTTATCTGATTGCAATACAGGAACTAATCAGTAATTTTTGATCAAAAGTTCAGTGTGACCAGTTCTTTTCTGCGATATAGAGTTTATGAATCGATTTGCGTTTATCTCTATAATACCATCAGAGAACTCTTCGAAGAGATCTATTATTTCAGGAGATTTTGAGTTTGATAGCAATACCTTGACTCCCTTTCTGTCAAGTGTCTTGAATTTAGTACATAGTCTTTCTTGGTCCTTATAATCAAAATCACCGTCTGTGTAGCTTGTAAAATTTGCAGTTTTGCTTACTGGCTGATATGGAGGATCCAGATAGACAAAGTCGCCGCTGGTTGCATTTTTGAGTGCTCTTTCAAAATCCTGACATTTGATTGAGATCTCTTTTGATTGAAGGGTTTCGCTTACAGCAAGAAGATTTTCTTTGTTTATAATATTTGGATTTACGTACTTACCAAGAGGCACGTTGAATTTTCCCTTACTGTTTACCCTATACAGCCCATTAAAACATGTTTTATTGAGAAAGATGAGTTTTGCCACCTTGTCAATCTGACCTTTTGGGTTACTTTCTCGAATCTTGTAATAATGTGAACTTGGATTCTTGAAATAGTTTGTAGAATGTAACTCCAAGACAGAAATTAGTTCTTTTACTCTATCTCTTATTGTAACATAAGACAAGACTAGATCAGAATTCAAATCGGACACAAACCATTTGGCACCTCTATCTTGAGAAACCAAGCTAAAAAATACTGCACCCCCACCCAGGAATGGTTCAAAATATCGCTCGAACTTTGGGATATGATTTGCAATGACAGGTAAAAGTTGTCTTTTCCCTCCAGCCCACTTTACAAAGGGCCGTGGCATGGATGAAACTAACCTATATTCTTGCTTCAATATAGATTAATTTCAAAATCTTATTTTGTGTAATGGGACAAGAAAAGATCACATGTTGTGTAGCTTTTTTTTATCAAAATAACATTGAGAGAAGCCTCTAGTTCTAATAAAATCAAAATAGGGAAGGGAGTTTTAATCCCATTTAGACCAAGCTGCCATCCATCTGTAAGTCCAAGTTGTCAATTTACAGCCTAGTGCACACATTGTTGGTGCCAAAACTGCACTTACACCTGCGCCTAGTGCTACAGGACTATCATAGAACTTACCTACTTGGGGTTCTATGGGGGTCATGTATGGAGGCAATGTAGTCCTTGGATATTTGAATGCAGTCTCTAATGGATCATCTATTGTCAATAGATTTACCATGTTGAACATCGCAAATGACATTCCGGCCAACACTCCACCTACCAAGATGAGCATGTGTTTGTTTCTCTTGGTTGCCCAATACGCCAGATCCATCAGTATTGCAGATGGAATCCATACTGGTACAACGATGAAGCTGTACGGATATCCTAGGGAGAACCACGCACCTTTTGCAATCCATGTATACACCGTCATTATCAGTGCATAGTAGGTTGCCGTTCCTGGTACACCAGTGAACGTAAGGTAATATGCTGCGCCGACTATGAGCATCAATGATTGTCCTATTGAAAATATGACAAATGATGTCCATGCCCAGTC
>JBOGRA010000136.1:0-3259 GCA_050749325.1 Nitrosotalea sp.
GTAAAGGCCTTCATATATTTTGAGATCTTCTCAAGTGATGCCTTGGATGACTCTATTCTGGTCTGTAGCTTCAAGTAATCTAGCACTCCAAGAGAGCCTCTTGTCTTTCCAAATCCACTAGTCGGTAGAATATGATTCGAGCCCAAGAGGTAGTCGCTTGCAGAAGATGGAGTGTAGCGTCCCACAAGTACAAGGCCTGCAGAATTTATTTTTTTAGCCATCTTCTGTGAGTCTTGAGTCATAATCTCCAAGTGTTCAGGAGCGAGTTTGTTTGCAAGATCCATCATTTGAGCCTCCGTTTTACAGATAGCAATAAATCCATTATTTTGAAGACTTTCTTTTACTATACTGGATCTTGGTATGAGGTTAATTCTTTGTTTGAGTGATTTTAGTACTTGATCCTTGAGCGATTCAGAGTTTGTTATCAGACAACACATTGTATCAACACTGTGCTCTGCTTGTGAGATCAGGTCAACTGCAACATAATTAGGATCTGCTGACAAATCAGCAATAATTGCAAGTTCTGTTGGACCTGCAGTCATATCAATTGAAACAATATTGCTGAGAAGAGATTTTGCTAATGTCACAAACATTCCTCCAGGGCCCACTATCTTGTCTACTTTTGGAATTGATTGTGTACCGTATGCAAGTGCTGCTATTGCCTGAGCTCCGCCTACTTTGTAAAACTCATTGACGCCACAGATATCAGCTGCTACAAGTGTAAGGGGATCAATCTTACCTTTTTTATCTGCCGGAGATACTGTTACAATTTTTTTTACTCCTGCTACTTTGGCAGGTATGACTGACATTATCACAGTGCTCGGGTAGCGCGCCTTGCCACCTGGGATGTAGCAGGCGACGCTATCTAAGGGAGAAAAGATTTTGTTTATCTTTATTCCATCAGTTAAGATTGAAACATTTTGTAGTTGTTTCTTTATTACATTTTCAGATCTTTCAAGTCTCTTCTTTGCAAGTTTTATTGCTTCAATTTGATCCCTTGAGACTTGTTTGTAAGCAGCGTTTATCTCAGCTTGAGTTACTCGAAATGATTTCAGGTTTACCTTGTTAAATCTTCTTTCATAGATTCGTAATGCCTTATCCCTTCTTCTTTGCACATCTGAGATGATAGAGATTACTTTCTTCTTTAATTCTCTAGTAGGCTGAGGCCTCAGAGATTCTATGATAGAATCTATGTTTTGAACAGATATGACTCTCATCAATTCTCCTCATCACGTTTTATCTCCTCAAGTGCGAGAATCTGTTTTGGTTCGTGTACAACCAAGCCCTGGGCTATCTTCCTTAATTTTGGGACTAGTTTGTGAAATTCCGATTTTGGAATCACGGTGTTTATGCCATACCAGCCTTTCTCGCTTAGTGGACTTATGGTAGGACGTTTAAGAGATGGCAATTCTTCAAGTAATTTTTGCATATTTTCTTCCTTTACGTTTAGAAATAGGTGTAAGTGTTTCTTACCCTCAACTGCACCATGCAGCATGGTTACAATATCATAGATCTTTTCGCGCTTCACCTTGTCCTTCATTGATGCCTTGTTTGCGATCAAGACAGCAGTTGATTCCATCACTGTATCTACTATTTTCAGTTGATTCTGTGTAAGTGTAGTACCTGTCTCGGTTACATCCATTATAGCATCTACATCCTCTGGTGGCTTTGCCTCTGTTGCCCCAAAGGAGAGAAATATCTGCACATTCTTGTTAGAACCCAGTCTTAGCCAAGGTGTAACAATCATAGGTTGCTTTGAGCCGTAAAGTTTCTTGTAATTTTTACATTGGGTGATAAATTTAGCAGCAGTTGTGAGATATTCTGAAGAAATTCTGAGGATTTTCTTCTTCTTTGCATAGGCAAGTATCATTTCATCAAGAGATTTGAAATTGTAAGAATCTGGGATCGCAATTACAAGTTTTATTCTTCCATATTCCAAATCAAGAAGAATCTTCACGTCAGATTTTGTTTCACTAACCCAGTCTCTGCCAGTTATTCCAACATCATACAGGCCGTCACTTACCAAGTTTGGAATCTCTTGTGGACGTAGCATCTTAACTGAAATCTCTGGATCATCTAACATTATTCGATAGGTTCTGTCTCTTCGAACTACCCTAGTCCAAGATTTCTCTAATATCTTAAATGTAGATTCTTCAATGCTACCTTTTGGTACTGCAAATTTTACCTTGGCCAACGTAGTCCTACCAAGCCTTTTGGATATATATCTAGTCGCTATAGTTCCTTGAGTATTTCTTTGGCTCGGGTAACTGATACGTTGCCCTCTTTTACCATGTTTGCTACCACCTCACTTATCTTGCTTTTTGGCACACCGGCGCTTACTGCTATGTTTTTTGCATGAAGTTTCATATGACCTTTCTGGATTCCCTCGGAGACAAGAGCCCTCATCGCGCTAAAGTTTTGAGCAAGACCAACTGCCCCAATGACACACCCCAATTCCTTTGCGGATTTTACTCCGAGAATCTTTGTGCATACTTTAATCATAGGATGCACATTTACTATTCCACCGACAGTACCAACAGGCATTGGTATCTCAATCTCACCTACCAGATTACCTTGTTTATTTTTTTGCCACCTTGTCAATGAAGTATACTTGCCACTTTTTGATGCATAAGCGTGCGATGCAGCTTCGATTGCTCTGGTATCTTGTCCTGTAGAGTTTGCAACTGCAATAATTCCATTCATTACTCCTTTATTATGAGTAACTGCCCTATACGGATCATTTGCTGCAAATTCATATGCAAGTATAACATTGTCAACAACTTGCTCTCCGCCTATCTCTTCTTTATCAAAAATAGCTTTACCTCTTACCAACCTCCGTATGGAATAGTTTGATAAAATTCTAAGAAGTACCCTTCCACCTGTAAGCTCTTCTATTAACGGAGCAATTCCTTCACACATGGTATTAGTCACATTTGCTCCCATTGCGTCTCCTGCATCAACTAGCACCTCAACTATTAACATGGTTTCAGATTTTGTTTTCAGTTCCTTGCATGTTATCTCCTTTGCACCCTTACCCATCTTGGACAAAGTTTTACTTTTTGAGTTGGCAAGTTCAAGTATCTTGTCTGCGGCACTCATCACTTTTCGAATTGCCGACTTTACATTCACGTCAACTACCTGAACTTGCCCTATGCTGTATGACTCGTCTGATTCCATGGTAAAACCGCCATGTTTTCTTGCTATCTTTGCTGCCTTGGACGCAGCAGCAATAACTGATGACTCTTCAATCACCATTGGA
>JBOGRA010000137.1:0-3169 GCA_050749325.1 Nitrosotalea sp.
GGAAAATACCGTGTTTTTCATTTGCGGTTGGCAAGGAACTATAGATGGATGTCTTGATGTGTTGACTCCAAAAGGATTTGTAACTGAAAGAAACAAGAGACCTGACAAAAGCTTCGAGATAAAATACGAGTCATACGGATAGTCAAGTTTCATTTGAAAAGATAATATTCTATCATTCTGGCGAGACTACGGGGACGTAGGTTAGCTTGGCAGACTGCCAGCCTCGGGCGCTGGATGTCGTGGGTTCAAGTCCCATCGTCCCCATTTTCCATAAATTGTAATATTTTGATCAAATTCAATCAAGGATTGAAATATACCAGATAAATATAGAAGATTAATTGACAGTTTCGATCTACCTTGCTCATCTAAATCCTGTTACCAAAGCCCACGTTGAAATCATCAATGAATTAAAAAAAGACAGCAAAGTAAGGGTTTTTCCGGTCATATTCAGAATTGATGGCAATGAAATCAACAGTAAGAGTTTTCCATTCAGTTATGAGTTGAGGAAAAAAATGCTCGAATCAGTGTTTGGAGACACTATATCCATATCATCCAATTACACGTTTTATTCACCATTTTCAAAATATATGCCTCCATTACTTTCACCTTATTCATGGAACATCAAAAAGCAAATTTTAGACGGAATTAAAACAGATTACTTTACATATACTGGAGACAAGGCAGAAGCCTTTGTACTAAGGATTTATGGATTGAATCCAAGGGTTGGTCAAAGAAAAGAAACATCGGCCTCATTTGTAAAACAAAAAATGTTCGAATCTGCAATGGGAAAGGATACTGATTGGGAACAGTATGTAGAACCTGAAATCGTAAAGATAATACACGAAAATTGGGATGTTGTTAAGAAATTTGCAAATGCGCCGGACCTAACATATAGGATACTTGGCATGAAATTTCCAAGTACGGGGTTTTGGTAGAAATAGATTAATTATAGACAGAATTGGTTTTGTATATGAAAACTTTTGTTCCAAAGTTTGTTTGGTTTGATGGGAAGTTTGTAAAGGATGATGAAGCAAAAGTTTCTGTAATGACCCACGCCGTTCATTATGGAACTTCGGTTTTTGAGGGATTACGGGGTTATTGGAATTCAAAAAATCTTTACATTTTCAGATTACAGGATCATATCAAAAGATTTAGAAATTCAGGAAAGGTGTATTCCATTTCACTAAGATTTACAGACAAACAGATAGCTGATGCAATAATAGGGCTTTGCAAGAAAAACAATGTAAGAGAATCATGTTACATACGACCATTTTATTTTGTAGGACGATATGGAATAAATCTACATGTAACAGAAAGCAGCCCAACTCATGCAGCAATTGTGATGTTTCCCTTTGGAGATCTATTCAACAAAAATGGGATTAGAGTAGGTGTTTCGTCATGGAGAAGGATCCAGGATATTTCCACTCCTCCCCTTGCAAAGATGGGTGGTAATTATCTGAATTCAATATTGGCAACCCAAGAGTGTAAGAGAAATGGATACGATGAAGCTATTCTATTAGATCATCTTGGAAACATCAGCGAAGCTCCTGGCGAAAACATATTCATTCTAAGAGATGAGAAATTACTGACACCGTCTTCCAGTTCTTCTGCTCTAGAAGGAATTACAAGAGATTCGGTAATCAAAATAGCAAAAGATCTTGGCTACGAAACGATAGAACGCGATATTCCAAGAACAGAAATTTATTTTGCTGATGAGGTGTTTTTGACTGGTACCGCGGCAGAGATAACACCTATTGTTTCAGTCGATGGCAAAAGAGTTGGGGATGGTAAAGTTGGAAAAATAACACAGAAAATACAGAACACATATTCGGAAAGTGCAATGGGAAGAAACAAAAAGCATTCCAACTGGATAACACCAGTGTATTGAAATGAAAATTGTACAAATTGGTGTTGGAGGCTTTGGCAAGAATCATGCAAGAATTCTTTCCCAACTTGGAGTTCTTTCGGCAATCTGTGACGCAGATTTATCAAAAGCCAAGGAGTTTGGAGCAAGATACTCTGTTAACCACTACTCTAGTATTGATTCCCTCTTAGGATCAGAGCAATTTGATGCGGCCTTTGTTTGTACCCCCACCTCAACTCATTTTGAAATTGCCAAGACTTTGCTACAAAACAAGAAAAATGTATTTGTCGAAAAACCCATGACATATCTTTCACGTGAGGGCGATGAACTACTAGAATTAGCAAAGAAGAACAAGGTAATCCTAACATCAGGATACATTGAGAGATTCAACCCAGCAGTCTCGCTTGTAAAGGAATACGTCAAGACAAAAAAATATGGAGAGCTCATAATGCTAGAATTTCATCGAGAAAACAGAATGCCTCCCCACATCAAAGATGTTGGGATAATTTACGATACTTCAGTTCACGACATAGATACAGCCATGTGGCTTTTCGATGATGTCCCAGAAGTGGTCTTTGCAAGATCCGGCAGAATAAGACATGAACATGAAGATTTTGCTACAATAATGCTAGGTTTTAGAGAAAACAAAGTAGCCATTATTTCATCAAACTGGATAACTCCAATTAAAGTTAGAAGATTCAACGCTGTTTGTGGCGATGCAATAATTTCTTCTGATTTTATCACGCAAGAAATAAAGATAGAAACCCATAATGGAGCTGAAATCCCACAAAAAGGTGCAGAAGAGCCACTTCTTTTGGAAATTAAAAATTTTATCGCTGCGTCAGAGGGCAAAGAAAACATCAGAGTAAGGCCAGAAGACGCATTAAATACAACAAAGATAGCTGAGGCAGCACTTTTATCTAGCCACAAAGGAACTCCAATTTATCTAGATCTCAAATGAACAAGAAAATGATGGAAATTCTTGCATGTCCAATAGACAAACATTTTCCACTTGATATTTTCGAGGTTTTATCAAAAGAAGACATTATTTCTGAAGGCGTGATATTCTGTTCCAAGTGTTCCCGATTTTATCCCATAATCGATGAAATTCCCATCATGCTACCAGATGAACTAAGAGACAAAAATCAAGAGATAGAATTCTTGAAAAAGTACAAAGACAAACTACCCGAAAAGATTGTCAACAATAGCTCTCCTTGGCATTTGTGATGAAAAATGGTTACAAATTTTGTATCAGAGAAAGCAAAAATGGGCAAGAATGTGAAAATATGGCATTTTGCATATGTG
>JBOGRA010000138.1:0-3168 GCA_050749325.1 Nitrosotalea sp.
AAGAAATGCTAGAAAAGTGGTAAGAATTATTGCCAATACTCCTATTGAAGAAAAAAATGCGTAAAGAACAAGTTCTGAGACCAGTATTCCTGCAAGAATGGATGGACCACCAGGCCTTACCACCATCGCACCCCCGACTCTATTGTAATCTCTGACTACAAGTTTTCTTTTTTCGAGAGTTTTGATAAGAATTGGAGTAATGGCGTAAACCGTAACAAATGCTATGGCTGAAACTACTATAGCCGCTATTGTTTTATCAAGCATCATCTTACCTTTTGGAGTTGTGTCTTTATGTTTTCTGCAATTCCAAGCCCAATCTTATCAATTTTGGCAAGTTTTTCAACAGGAATCGACGCTAATTCGTCCAGATTCTTAATTCCATTCTTGTACAGAATTCTTGCACGTATTCTTCCAATGCCTCGTACTCTGACAAGATCAACGAGTTCTTCTTTTATTCCATATATCATTCTAGTTCGTAAGTTATCTAATTCGTCCATTACATGATTTAGCTTCTCAAGCTTTGCAATCTCATAAAATGCATGAATAAGCCAGTCTGCTGTTTCAGACATCCTATGCATGTCTCCTGATTCTATACCCAAGTTATCAGAAAGAAAGATCTCGCTTGATTCAGTAATCCAAGCATGCGTTGCAAGTAGGCTTCGATTACAATCATATTCTGAGATGTTTTCAATCAATTGATCAGAATAGTTTTCAAGAAGTGTACTGAGTAGTTCATAATCCTTGTTCCTCAATGAAAACTTGGGGAAAAAATCTTCACAATTTGTGATAATATGTAATATCCCAAGAGTATGTTTCCTGCCTTTTGAAATTTGTTTCATTGTTTTCCTAAAATAAACAGCTGTTAGTGGATCTATGTACAAAGTCGAAGTCTTTTTGCCAAATTCTGTTGCTATGAATCTACCTCCTTTTTGTTTCAAGAGTTCTTCTAGTTCAAGATAGCGTAATGCTATCTGAATCTTGAATTTTATAGTTGATTTTCTTTCCTTGGATCCCGAAAGTGTTTTTGAAAAAAAATCAACAATTTCTTCGTTTTTTATTCCGGGGGTAGTTGAAACCAGACTCAATATGTGAATTCGTAGTGCATTGTCATCTGTGAGTTTTGAAGAAATTGGTTCTGGTATACCATTGATGTAATAATCAAAGAGATCATCACTGTTAGAACTTCCAACAATAATAGATTCACCGTATTCATCATACTGGGGCCGCCCAGCTCTGCCAGAAAGCTGTTTGTATTCGAGAATGCTGATAGGTTTGTTGACTCCATATTTTACGTCATATCTATTGATACTGGAAATTACTACTCTTCGTGCTGGAAGATTCACTCCAGCAGCCAGTGTTGGTGTAGAAGCGAGGATCTTTATTCTTCTATTCCTAAATTCTGACTCTATAATGTCTCTGCAATTCTGATTCAACCCTGCATGGTGAAATGCAACACCTTTTTTCACCAGTATTGCCAGGTTCCTAATTAGTTCTGTATGTTCATTGTCTTCAAGAAGTCTTTGCGAGATTTGTTCTAGAATTTTCTTCTCTTCTTCTGTAATATGTTTTGAGACTGCATCAGATGCCTTTGTTGCAAGAGATACAGAACGCGCTCTAGTTTCAGCAAAAAGGATTGCTTGTCCTCCATTTTTGAGAGAATCCAGTCCCAGGTCAACTGATGTTCCCCTAATGCTTGTTTCAATCTGAAAATTCTTCTTGTTCTGCATTGTTACCATACCCTGCTCGCAAACTCCTTCCCAGAGAGGAACTGGCCTCCAGTTGCTTTCCACAAGTTTGCAGCCAAGCCACTTTGCTATCTCATCAGCGTTAGTTACGGTTGCACTAAGTGCAAGTATCTGCGGTTTTTTCTGGAGTGACATTAGTTTTGTGAGCACAATGTCAAGTGTCGGTCCCCTATCTTCATCCCCTAGCAAATGGACCTCATCTGCAATAACAAGACTAATTTCATTTAACCATTCAGCACCTTGTCTTATGACAGAGTCCATCTTTTCATTAGTAAGAGCAATAATGTCGTTTAATCCTAGATTTTTATCGGCCTGATCATAATCACCTGTTGAAATCTGAATCTTAATTTTTCTATCAAGGTCTACAGATTCTAGTTTTTTAAATTCAGAAAATTTTTCAGAAGCTAGTGCTTTGAGAGGACTAAGATACACTACTTTGCCCTTTTTCTCATAGATATGCTTTATTATGGCAAGCATGGCAATTAGCGTCTTTCCGCTTGCAGTTGGAGCAGAAACAATGATGCTTTTTCCATCTAATAACCCAGCCTTTACACTCTTTTCCTGCGGTGGATAAAGGGTAACAAATCCACTATCACAAAGAAATTTGATTGCAGTTTTTGGGATATCTAGTTCCGATACTTTCATACCCGGTTATAATGGCCGGGTTTTGATTCATAAATAGCTGACTCTCGCTGCAATTTCTTGATGTACTTTCTTGCTTCCTCTTCAGTGAATTTTCCTGTCTTGATTAGTTCTTTTACGAATGTTTTTTCTTCGACAGGTCTTTTCTCATCTCCTTCCAATGATTTCATTACATCCATAAATAGTTGCATCTTTGAGACTTCGCTGTGAGGCCTACCTTGAAGAACTCCGAGGTCTACCTTTCCGGTGTTCACGTCAACTCCTGCATCTTGAAGCATGCTTTGTATTAGAAATATCGCCCTTTCTGCATCTTCACTCTCAACTTGTGTCTTCATCAATAACCTTGCTCTGGCAGTGGCCAATCTCACAAGCCCCTCCAATTGCCTTGGGGTTACTGTAATCATTCCCTCAGATTCTACGTTTCTCATTGTCATATAATATTCCAGAATCTTCTCCTCTGCCTCTGATGTAAGTATTGGATCAAATCTTTTCGTATATGTCAGATATTTTGTAAGAATATCTATGTCAATTAATGATTTAATATCGGTTCCCGAAGTTCTGTGTAGATTCAATATGTGTCGTGCTATTCTTGTATCTCTTTCTTTTGATGGAATATCCCTAACGACAAAGATGAGATCAAAACGTGTTAAAAGTGGGACTGGAAGGTTAACATTTTCTGTTATGTTCTTGAATGGATCATATTTTCCATACATTGGGTTAGCAGCAGCCAAAATTGAGGTTCTTGCATTCAACGTTGCTACAATTCCACCTTTTGCAATAC
>JBOGRA010000139.1:0-3163 GCA_050749325.1 Nitrosotalea sp.
CTTGTAGTAGAAAGACGGTACATGATTGACAAAATTCATCTACTAGGTAGAATCAGAACAAATGCTAAAAGCCTGTATAGCGATACATTACTGTATGGAAAAATCTCTCAGTTACTATCTGTATGGCAAAGGGATTTGCTTTGAATTTTAAAATTTACGTTATAGCAGAAATTGCCAGCATATGTCTTCTCATGTGGTTTGGCTCCGGCCTTGTAAGGATTTCGGAACTGGAAGAAACTCCCATCGTCTCTAATACACTAAACTTTGTAAATGCTGCCTCTGGGATGCAAACTTCTCTTTTGACTGTAGATGTAGCTCATAATGACAAGTTTGTAAAACTCCAGATCACTCAGGGAAATCCAACTGTTGAACTATGTCCAATGGGAGATAGTAACTATGCAGACTGTGCACAGACTGACACCGATATAATGGATCTGAAAGGAATTGATACGACAGACTCTACTGTATGGATAGTACAGCCTGGTAGCTATATTTTGAATATCTCGGATAGTCAGAACGAACCTGTGAGCTATAATCTGTCGTTTCTTCATCAACCTGGAGAAAACACCCTGGTAAGACTTGGCATATCAGCAGCTATCTGTGGTGCGGCAAGTATTGGATTTGGATGGATAATACTAAAAGAAAAAAAGAAAAGAAGACTACAAGGGTTGTAGAAAAATCATGTAGATGTAAAAAACAGAAACATTTTTCAAAATTATGGGAATCTAGTGATTTCAAAAAAGACAAGTGTTGATAATCATTTAAAACAAAGTGATTGAATTGTTAGTCTACGTACAAGGTTAGAATTATGATTACTACCGTTTTTCACCTTGCTTGGACATGATCTACCTTTTATGATAGCTAAGGATATATATCATATATTGAGTGAAGCCGATTCAGGATTATTGAAAGGCTTGAAAGAAACAATAGGGGAAAAACTGGATAAAGTGTCGGACATTAAGGATTCTGTAACAGACAAGATAAGCGACATTAAGGATTCTGTAACAGACAAGATAAGCGACATTAAGGATTTTACTGAAGAAAATGTACCTATTGCAAAAGAACTAGCTAGTTATCAGGGAAGCAATATGAAGAGCGAAGGGCAATTTCTAAAGAAAATTTTCCAAAATAAAGACATGGTCTTTAAGAAAACTGATGCACTAGCTATAGTATTGCGTAAATTGGGCAGTAATGAAGAGTTTTTTGAACTAGTTGACAAACTAACAAAGGAGGGTTATAGAATGGTACATCAAGAGAGTGTAAGAAATATTCCTCTCGGGTTTGGGTTTAACTATCCTTTAGGAAGCCTGTATTATTTTCAGCATGTAAAATACATTGGTAAAACCTAGTTTTGTCAACTGGAAGAAAGCTACAAGAAAAAGTCAACTATTATCATAATCCAAACAGACCAAAAGTACGTGGGTTTAATGGAAAAACACCGTCAGAAGCTTGTGGAATCAAGATAAAAGGTGAAAATAAATGGATTACCCTAATTCAAAACGCAAGTAAAGAATAAAGGTTAATGCAAAAACAGGTAAGAAAAATTGCTCTCACTATTGATCTCGCGGTTTTCATTATAGGTGTCATTGTTCTACTCGCATTGAGTTATTCGGATAAAACATTCCACACTGATTTGCTTTCTAACTACGGATTTTTTATCAGTATCCCAACAGCCATCGCTTTCATAGTAATGATGTCTTATGCGGTTAAGATAATAATGAGTGGCAGACTACGCCGTTAATCATAATGAGATAACACATGGTTAATCTTGATTCAAAATGCGGTACAAAAAAATAATTGTAATATTTTGCAATTTTGAAATGCATGACATAAACTATTATAAAACATGAGTGTACTGTACAGTAATGCCTAGAGAAGAGGACAAAAATGCCTTTATGTCATGCGTAGAGGTTGCCCTTATGCGAAAAGGGAATGTTCAGTATAATCAAGTAATAGCCAAACTTCACGCATCTTATGAAATGACCATCATTGATTGTTATGGGAATCCTGAACCTTTGGTAGCCGTACTCAAGGGAGTTTACAGGCAAGACTATGATTCTGGGGTGAATGCTATTGAACTTGAATTGGAAAGAGTAGTTGATATGGAAAAAGAAATAGCAAAATTTCTAAAAATTCTACGTTCTTGATTAGTTCATGTCCAGACATTTGATATATGGAAAAACTCAACTAATGTTCAGATGACTATACAGAACTACCATACACATTAAGCACATACGCATGAGTGGAGATATGAATAACAACAAAATGGAGAGGCTAAACGGTGAATTTCGAGATCGTGAAAAGGTAGTAAGGGGATTAAAGAAGAAAGACACTCCAATCTTAAAGGGATATGAAATCTATCACAATTACTTTAGACCGCATGAAGGATTAGAAGGTAAAACGCCTAGTGAAGCTTGTGGGATCAAGATTGAAGGCGATAACAAATGGATTACTTTGATACAAAATTCAAGTATCTTGAGGAAATGATTTTAATATTTTTTTATGTTTCATCTTTTCCCAAAATCCAAATTTATCAATACAGCCCTTACAAACACCAAAATCGGAGTTGCTACTTGTGTTTATTTCAGAAAAATATCGATAGAAAATATGACTAAATTCAGACCTAAGACCGTGTTTTAACTTTATACGTTCTCCATAGAGATCAAATATTTTAACATGGTTTGTTTCTTGATAGGAAAAAAGATGTTGTAATATGTTTTCTTTTAGAGGATCATTCATGATGGATGTACCGAAATCGTCCTCTTTTCTGTGTGAACCTATGTGTTGATCAGTATTATCTACAACCGTTTTCATTAGGTCTTTTACATGTTCAAGATACTTACTTCTAAAAAACGTCTTTTCTCCTGTCGTAGACCAGTCAACGTCCAATATGCACCGACAGAAGCTGCAACCGCAGCGATAGACGCCACTGAGAATATAAAGAGTGGATCTTCGTAAAATTCCATCTGTTCTTTGATTTTTGAGTTTCTTAATAAACATACCACACCAACCGATTTTTTACAGAGAGAAAATCAACCGTCAATTTGACAGAACCCTCAATCAGGTTCTGTTACTTTGATGGGACATTGTTTAACTTGTTACCTCTAGGGACACGACCTATTTTTGCATTTTGTATAATTGTGATCCATTTGTTGTCACCTTC
>JBOGRA010000140.1:0-3145 GCA_050749325.1 Nitrosotalea sp.
CCAATGCTATATTTGTACATGATCTCCATCTTTTTGTCAAACTTTCTGCAGAAAAGGCCCACCTTGTTTCCTTTTCTAATGTTACAATTGTCTCTTGGAACAGCGCATCAGGTCAGCGATGAAATTAAGAATCTGGTGTATTGTAATGCGGCCGGACTTTTTAAATGGAATAGTGACGTAATAATATTATGACAAAACTTGCTTGTAGGGATTATGGGTTTGAGTGCAGTTACCAAGTAGAGGGAGAAGATGATGAAGCAATAATGAAATTTGGCGAACATTCTGCAGAGACACACGGCATTGAGTATTCCAAGGGCGCTTTAATGCAGGTTCTGCGCAGAAAAACTCATCAAGAGCCTTCTAGTCTTGGCATTATCTTGAGCAAGGACGAGATCCACTCTGTCATTGCAATCTTGGATTTTGCCTACAGCGTTCATCCGATGTCATTTTTTGAAGACCTGACAATAGATCACAGAATGATCCAGCAGTTGATACTGAAAATGTCTGAAAAAATTGAATAGATGACTGGTACAATAAAGAAAATTCTTGTATCCATGGATGGCTCTGAAAAGTCATTTGAGGGACTGGACATGGTCATAACATTGGCAAAGCCATTTGGAGCAACTCTGGTAGGACTTTGTGTGATTCCAGATGAGCCGCCAATATACATGCCTGGCATATCGAGCTCCTTTAAGTGAAAAATGACACAAGGGGCAAAAAAATTCCTTGAACGAGCAAAAAAGATTTCAGAAGACAATGGAGTTGAATTCAAATATTATGTAACGGCGGAATCCCAAGTGAATATGTCTCAGAGTTTGCTAATAATCGACCATTTGACATGATTGTATGGGTGGACACGGTCATAGTAGAATTAGCTAATTGCTATTGGGAAGTGTGGCCCATTCTGTAGTTCATAAATCAAGAATTCCAGTTACTTGTTGTAAAATATTCTTTCAAATATTTAGTTGATTCAATTTAGCTGATTCTACCAAATATCTTTAGTGTGAACACTGGCAAGCTATGAGCCTTGTATCAAAGGCACAATCATGCTGCCCTTCTGACTTGGCATCTGTCGGAATCTTTTCCATGCATTCGTCATGGCGACCTTTTTTACAAAACCAACAAATGAATACAGCGTTGTCATGGTCCATATGATTTTCCTAAAATACGGTAACATCTCCTGGTGCAGGAGAATGGTCATTTACGTCCTTGTGAAACTCTACAAATTCCTTGTGGTCTATTTCTTGGTGTCTTCTCATCTCTTCTAAATTTTCAAACACATTGCTACAAAGATAGCATTTGGGCTTGTATTGGTCTACCATTGAAAGCACCATAAAGCAATAATCTTGCACAGGTGTAATTGAACCTTTCACGATCGATGCTCAGATTGGGGTGAGCCAGTCTATGAACTGCTCGTCATTACCTCTAGATGCCTCATGGAATGCATGCTGTAGCTTGCGCGTAATCTCGCCTGGCTTGCCATCTCCTACAACGACATTGTCAATCTCTGTAACAGACTTGACCTCTGCAGCAGTGCCTGTCATAAAAACTTCATCTGCTGTATATAGCTCATCCCTGTCAATCTCTCTTTCAATGACATTGATTCCCTCGGATCTTGCTATCTTGATTACACTGTCTCTTGTTATTCCAGCCAAAATTCCAGCATTCAATGGAGGGGTAGATATCTCGCCCTTGTTTACTGTGAAAATATTTTCAGCACTTCCTTCTGAAACCTTGCCATGATAATTTAGCATTATTGCCTCGTCGTATCCATCTTTTAGGGCCTCTACTCTTGCAAGAGCAGCATTTGCATAGTTTGACGCAGCCTTTGCCTGCATTGGCTGTGATCTGGAATCAATTCTAAGCCAGCTTGAAACTTTACATCTTGCACCACTAGTCTTTCCAGCACTTGACTCACCCGCATTCCACTCCCAGCATGCTATTGCAACATCTATCTTGTTGGGCGTTGGTGTAAGGCCAAGAACTCCATAGCTATAGTATGCAATGGGTCTGATGTAGCACTCTTTTAACCCGCTTGCCAGTACAGTCCTGACTATGCCATCTGAGATCACTTTTTTTGAGTAGGGAACTTTCATGGAATAGATCTTTGCAGACTTGAACAGTCTGTCAACATGTTCCTGGAGCCTAAAAATTGCAGGACCCTTTGTTGTCTTGTAACACCTAATTCCCTCAAAGACTGCAGTTGAGTAATGCAGTGCATGGGTAAGGACGTGAACCTTTGCGTTTCTGAACGGAACAAGTTTGCCGTTCATCCATATCTTGCCCTGCTCTTTCATATGAACTGGTACAGTTTTGGTAATTTAAGAATTGATCGAGATTTCACAAAAGCGCGGTTTGCAAGATCTCGGCTTTCTTTAAATGTAGTAATAATGATTTCTTACTCTATGAGTTACATCATCTCATTTGTCTCTGTTGCCTTGCTAGTCATTGGTCTAGTTGGAAATGGATTTGAGATGAGAAAGACACGTGTATCCACAATGCAAGACGAAGAGATGGCTACAAAGAACATGTTCATGAACAAGAGGAACTTCAAGTGGTATGCATTCATAGGGGCTGCTCTCGTACTGATGGCTATAGGCAATACATATACTTGATCTATATAGATCAACTCTAAATATTTCTTCTACGTACTATACATTAGCGCGTGTTTTGGGTAACGCCGGGCTGATTCTAGATAAAAGGCCCAAGAACAAACCCACTTTGACTTCTACAGGTATAGGCTTGTAGAGGTCGAATGTTTTGAGTTTTTTATTTCATCCAAATGGCACAAGATATATCCGCATCATATCTTACAAGCATCGTATGGTAGCACGAAAAAAAGGCAAGCACATGCGAAAGGCAGACCAAAGGGCTGCACGCAGAAAGAAAAGAAAGTAGAAATTTTTTGATTAATTGTTTCTCTGCACTGTCACACAAATTTTATTTTTGATCTTTCAGCATGAACGGCGCAAATTGCCCGCTCTATGTTGTCACCACCGTCTTCTGTAACTATGATTATACGTGACGTCTCTTCTTGGGCGTCCATGTTGAGAATGTTAAGGCCAGCTTCACCAATTCTTGAGCTTGCCTTTGACGCGATCTGCTGCACGCGCCACATCTCATCACCAATCAACGTGATGACTCC
>JBOGRA010000141.1:0-3143 GCA_050749325.1 Nitrosotalea sp.
CTCCCCTTTTAGAGTGGGCTTTAGAGGATCAGCCCCTGCATCAATCAATAATCTTCGGTACGCCTCGGCGCCCAAGCCTATTCCACAATGACCAAAACATGTCATCAATACTGGCGCTGGTGGTAGTGGGGCATTAAGATTTGACAATACTAATCACCATACTACAGAGAACTGCTCACTTTAATCGGATAGTGTAAGATTGTAAAGCCTATACTTGATTGTTCTAGACATGCAAAGGAGACTATAGCGCTGGAATGTATCATACGTATAACGAATTACTCTATTTTGAATTTAAAATTTAAGAAGAAATCATTCTTTTGAAAAATTCAAGATTCCATTATAGATTTTTTCAGTTCTCTGAACTCATCTATTGTTATTTTTCCTTCCGCAAGTCGTATTCTGAGAAGTTCTATCGGGTTGTATATTTTTACCCCTTCTGGGATTTCCGGTTTGGTTTGTGCGTTATTTTCCTGTGGCCCCACAGAAATTAGGCTTTGAACATACTTGTAATCTGACATGTAGACTGGGTTTTTCTGTTTTATTGAATCTAAAATTTCACGCAATCTCTTTGAATCTCCCTTGCCAGAAGCAAGAAGGTTTTTCACGTCTTTTAGCAGGTCTTCTGACATGTATTATTTCACAACTGCCTTGAATCGTAGATCATCTTTTAGTCTATTAAATGCCAAGTCCTTGACTGCCCACCCCTTTATCGTCTTTCCATAATACAGTATTGCCTGTGCAAGCAATTCCAGTGCCTCACGGTCCTCCCCAAGTTCTGCCTTGCTTCTTGCCTTTGAATAGATTACCGTACCATTTTTTGAGTTGTCTTTTAGGACTTTGTCAAACAATACAATTGCTTCCGGATGTCTGCCAAGCTCTGCAAGACTTGTGGCCTTGTAAAACAGGGCTTCGAAATTTTCGGGTTCTTTTTCTATCACCTTGTCAAAATACGATAATGCATCACTGTGTTTCTTCTGCTTTCCAAGTACAAGCCCTTTAAAGTAAGTGGCAGAAACATTCTCAGGGTCTATAGATAAAGACTTGTTAAAACACAGAAGGGCTTCATCGTACTTTCCGACGCCTATTTCTGCAATACCCTTGTTGTAGAGAACTGGCACATAAGTTGGATCCACCTTCAATGCCTTTTCATAGAAGCTTATTGCTCGCTCAAATTGCTGCTGCTCAGCATATGAATTTCCCAAGCTGTTCAAAGCCAATACATAGTCGGGATCTTTCTCAAGTATTTTTTCAAAACATGCAATCGCATCTTTGTTTTTCTTTAACTGAATAAGAGATAATCCTTTGTTGTATAATGCATCTGCATTTTGTGGATCGCCCTTTAGAGCCTTGTCAAAAAAAGATATGGCATTCTTGTGCTTTCCTAGTTTGGCATAGCTCTTTCCTTCTGAGATCATTCCAGTAGATTCACTCTGATTTTGTGTCAATTTGGTACGATGGTTAGTATCAATATGTTACTTGATGATTTAAGTTTACACCAAGTTATCTTAAATAAACTAAATTAAATCTGTCAGATATGATTTTGACATCTTAATTACAATAAATTTTTTACAATGACGTGATCTATTGCGATGGCTTTGTTTCAGGAAATGCTTTCTTGATATATCGCGATAGCAAAGGATATTGAACTATCAGAGACGAGAGGACGACTCCAAAAGTTATAGGCTCCAATATGTCCTTGAAAGTACTGTCTGGAAGAGTTGCCACAAGTGCAACAGACAGGGCCCCCCTCATCCCACCTAACATTACCACATGTCTCCATGCACTTGGCCATTTTTCGCGTGTAAACCTATGTGTTACAGCAAGTATTGGATATGTAGATACAGCACGCGCAGCCAGCACAATCCCAAACGCCATTGCAATCAGAGGTAGGTTCTTTCCCATGGTTTGAATGTCCATGCTAAGCCCAAGATACAAGAAGGCTACCGAGTTTGCAAAAAATGCAATCATCTCCCAAAAGTGTGAATTGTACAATAGTGTTTTTTGGCTCATTATTCCCTTTCCCTTCATAACAAAATTACCAAAATACAATCCAGAGGCAGCTGCTGCAACTAGACCAGAAAGTTGCAATGCGTTTGCAACAACCACAGAGCCAAACAGGACGGCGACAGACAGAGCAGTCTCTGAGAACGGCTCATCCATGAGTTTGAAGAGAAATCTTGCACCTACTGCAAATCCCAAGCCAACAGCTATTCCGCCAAAAAATACGATGGCAAAGTGACCTATCTGTTTTGGAATATCGACATTTATCTGTCCAATAGTATCTGGTGATCCCAATGCCGAGCCTTGAGCTATAGCTATTGCGATAATAGAAGAAAAGATGACAAGACCTGTCGCGTCATTAAAGCTTGCTTCGGATTCCATAAGCATTGTCAATGCCCTTGGCACCTTGACTTGTTTGAATACTTGAATTACAATTGCAGCGTCGGTAGGTGCAATCAACGCAGCAAATGCAAATGCAACAATAGTGGGCAAGCCAGCAACATATGATAGCAAGAATCCCCCAACTATTGTTGCAAAAACGACACCAAGCGTTGCAAGCAGCAATGATGAAATCTGTACTGTCTTGAATTGTTCGCGATCTATTTTCATCATGGCCTCATATATTAAAGGAGGTACGATGAAATACAAAATTAATTTCGGGTCAACATGGAAGTTGGAAGTATCAAAGATGCTAAATCCCGGTATATGCACAAGAGATAATGTTATTCCCACCCCTACCAGAACCATAGTATATGGCAGCCTAATCTTTTGGGCAAGCAACGAGGCAAGAAATATCATGCCAAGAAATATTGGTAGAATCCATTCCGTCCTAAACAATGACCCTACACTTATCTCAACCATCCCTAACTCTCAAGGTGGCAAATTATAAAAAGAGATCCAAAATGACCGCAAAATTCTTTGTTACTTTCTTTTCTTGTCTAGATTACTGTTACTTTTTCGCATCTGTCGAAACCCCAAGAATATTCCAAGTACGAGGTTTATTATTCCTAGTGCGGCAAGAAGAAAATTTGGATTTTTGAAATAAAATATTCCCATTGAGAGCCCCCAAGCGCCAGCTGCAAGAAACATTATAGATACTGCCTTGAGCTTTTTCGGAGAAGGATTCGCCATTAGCTTTTGCT
>JBOGRA010000142.1:0-3031 GCA_050749325.1 Nitrosotalea sp.
CATGACAATAAGTACGAAAGCAAGTAGGTTTGGAATCCATAACCAAAGTGATGTCATTGCAGTAGTAAGCTGTTGTAATTGTAATGCGTTAATTGCTGCCACTATAAAGAAAAGATAAACAAACCAGGTTCTGTTTCCTTGACGGGACAAGATTTCACCCGTTACCCATCGGGACATAAGAGATCTTTTAAAACGATAAATACGCCTTTGTGTATAAGTGTATATAATGACTTCAGACAGTGGGGATACACCTGCACTCATTACAGCAATTACTTTGATTCGATCGAGGGACAAAGCCTTGGGTTTTGAAAGAGCAGAAGAGATCTCTTCAGTTATTCTGAAGGATGGCTTAGAAGCAATAGTAACAGTGATTCAAAATCCTGATACTAATAGAACTACTTCAGAATTTCTATTTAGATCTGTTGTTTCAATTATGTTAAAATATGCTGACCAGATATTTCCATATCAGATAGAAGAGGTAAGAAAATTCCTATCCAGTCTTGTATTATTACATCTTAACATAGACGAAGAAAAGAAACAACTTCGTGAACTTGAAGAAGAAATAGAGAATCTTTCACGTCCAATACGAAATTTGGAGAGTCAACTTGGAAGTTCCACTGTTGGCGGTGTTCTTTTTCATGCCATGACTACCGGACAAAAGTTTACAGACATAAATGAAAAATTTACAACACTTCGAAATAATATCAATAAAAGAATACTTGATGTACTATCAACAGTTAGTCAAACAATAGATCCGATAAGATCAGAACAACTCTTCAAATTGTTTACTCAGGAACCCTAATCTTATTTCTTAGCTGGCTTTTCGACCCACTGTTCTAAGGCTTCCCTGATAGCTTCAGTAAGGTTTCCTCTTTTCATTCCATATCTTTTGTAAACTTCACTTCTCAGTTTTTCCTCGAACTTATCATCAAGGATTACATCAATTCGACCCATGTACTACATTCCAAATTTCAGCTTATAAGTTTTCCCCTTATACACAAACGATAAATAGTGTATGTGTGTATACACTAATATGGATAAGGGTATAACTAACAGAGAAGAAAAAGGAAAACAGATTGCTTTGAAATCTGATCTTATCAGAGTTTCCGATTATCATTATAGAGTACACTCACAAACCACAAAGCGAGATTATGATGTTATCAAGGTAGGAGACAAGTGGGAATGTAATTGTGCAGATCACGTTTACAGGCACGTTTGTTGTAAGCACGCCCACGCAGTAGAATTTAGCTTAAAGATTCGTGAGGAAGTTAGAAAAGTAAAAGCGGTAACGATAGAAACTGTCAGTCCTTCAAGGTGTACCAAGTGCATGTCAGAGCAACTAGTCAAGCATGGAATCAGGCATAACAAGTATGGAGATATTCAAAGATTCTCATGCAAGAACTGTCATAACAGATTCGTAGTAAATATCGGATTTGAGAAGATGAGATCAAGCCCACAAGCAATCACTTCAGCTATGCAGCTTTATTTCACTGGTGAATCATTAAGAAGTGTACAAAAGTTCTTGAGATTGCAAGGCGTAAAAGTTTCACACAAAACAGTCTATGTCTGGATAAAGAAATACACCAAGCTAATGAAGTCCTATCTTGACAATATCACGCCACAAGTAGGTGATGCATGGAGAGCCGATGAGGTTTTTGTCAAGGTAAAAGGCAACATGAAGTATCTATTTGCCTTAATGGATGATGAAACCCGCTATTGGATCGCAAAAGAAGTATCAGACAAGAAGGAAGGACATGACGCTAGCGGTCTATTCAGACAAGCTAAACAAATAACACAGATGAAACCAAAGATCATAATCACAGACGGTTTGAGATCATATTCAGAAGCCTACCAAAAGGAATTTTGGGGTATCAAAAGAGAGGATAGAACCCTACACATCAAGCACATAAGACTAAGCGGAGATATGAATAATAACAAAATGGAACGTCTAAACGGTGAATTTAGAGATCGTGAAAAGGTCGTAAGAGGAATCAAAAAGATGGATTCAGTTATGTTTGACGGTTATCAGATGTTCCACAACTATCTTAGACCACACATGGGACTAGAAGGGAAAACACCAAGTGAAGCTTGTGGTATCAAAATTGAAGGTGACAACAAATGGATCACAATTATACAAAATGCAAAAATAGGTCGTGTCCCTAGAGGTAACAAGTTAAACAATGTCCCATCAAAGTAACAGAACCAAACGAGATGTTTCAGAGCGCAGCAACCGGGCACGGCGGTCTGAGCTCGATACATGGCTCTGATATACAATCTGCTCTGACAAGACTTGCCGCAGAGCCAATCAACATAAAACCATCACAGCAGATGCTGCTCTGGTTTGCAGTGCATTCCACAAGACTGAAAGGTACTGACGGCAAGGCAATACGCAGAATACGAGCTCTGACTGAGATCAATCCAACAGAAGATGGCATTACAAGTATGGATCTTTTCAGCTATGAAAGAAAGACAGACAGCTTTGGGTTGGATGATATCGAGGAACTTGTCAAGAAGAGCAAGAGATTGAACCACGTTGCAGAAATACTTGGAGTCGAGCTTGTCAATGATATGCAAAACAGAATCAATCTTCTGAATCGATGTCTTGAAAAAAAGGCCTATGACATACCAGATGTCTTTGAAATATTAAAAAAATATTATCAGAATGTATAGGAATTGTTTTGTCATCAAGAAAAAATTTGAGTTATCAAATCTTTGAATATTCCAACTGCGTCAACTAAAACGAAATTGATCTGTAATTGCAAAAAAATAATCCAAATCGTTAAATGCGAGTTGATTCTATCATGGAATGATTCAGTCAAGGGTGTCATGGAACTGAAGTACCGCGCCATATCTTTGGGGAGTTGACGCGTGACGACCCCTTGACCGATCTGATCTGATCGAGTGATCGTATTTAATATGGTGATTATCAATTATTTACCACTAACACATAATCTATCAGTAATGGAAATGTATCACAATCTCTGTTGTTGTATCGCCATTCCATTTCCTTGATGTATAACAAGAATTTACC
>JBOGRA010000143.1:0-3018 GCA_050749325.1 Nitrosotalea sp.
ATACAATGTCATGGTCTTGGCAAGATACAAACACCAAATAGAGAATATTAGAAAAGAATTTGGAAATAAAGTGGAGATCATAAGCAAGGTTGTAGATGGAAAATCTCTTCTTTCTGTTACTGATCTTTTCATAGGATCTGGCGGTACAATGACTGCCGAAGCTGCATTGATGGGGATTCCAACTATATCCTATGATGCAGTGCCTAATCATATTGAAAAATATCTGGTAAAAAGTGGGCTAGTAAAAAGAGAAACGCGTCCCAGAAATATTCCTCAATTGGCCAGAAAAATGCTCATTGAAGGTCCAAAGAACAAAGATAGGGCACAAAGGATATTGGATTCCATGGAAGATCCTTTTTCAAAATTAGTGTCTGTGATTAAGACTTTCTAAATAATTCTAAGCGTTTACCAATGTCTTATACAATGCTATTGCAGAATCCTCATCTTTTTCTCCCACAATAACTGCAGAGCCTCTCTTTAGAAAGCTTACAAAGATGTCATTTGTTGATATGGAAAGACCAAGCTCCCCCTGACTTTGTATCTTGAATCCTTTTGTTGATGCTGCATTTGTAATTTTTGGCATGTCGATTTCTAACATTGTCGTAGGAGTTATTGAAAAAGTTCTCTTACCCCTGTTACGACCGCAAAGCTCTTCAATTATCAGTTCTTGTTTTGGCAGTTCTTCTTTTTTGCCTTTTCCGCAGACAGAACATTCATCAACTTTCTTGAATTCTGCAGTGCTAAAATCCAGATTGTCTAGATCTATGTAGAGTAGTTTATTTGTTAAAGTTGGAGATCTCCCAATGGATATTTTAACAGCTTCGGCAACCTCAATTCCTCCCACTATAGAAAGAATTGATGGATGCACTCCCTCGGTACTACATGTTGGCATTGAATTTTCATCAAGTGACGGAAAGACACAATGATAGCAAGCAGTTTGATTTGGGATGATGGTAAATACTTGCCCTGAAACACCCACAGCTGCTCCTGTCACAAATGGGATATTCTTTTTCACACACGCCTTGTTGAGTGAATATCTTGCATTTACACTATCAAGGGCATCTATTACTACATCACATCCTTCTACAATATCTAAAGCAGTGTAATCGTTTACAGATACAGGTAGAGCTTCAATTACTACATCAGAATTCATTTTTTTCAACTTTTTTGCTGCAGATTCTACTTTTACTTGTCCTATGTCTGATTCATCAAACATGGTCTGCCTGTGTAGGTTTGATAGCTCTACAACATCCCTATCTACAATTCTTATTGTACCAATTCCCATGGCTACCAGCCTACTTACTATAGGATTACCAAGACCGCCTACGCCTACAACACATACTTTTGCATTTCTAAGCTTTAGTTGTCCCTCGTAACCTATCTCTTCGAGCATAACTTGCCTAGAATATCGTTCAAGTTCCTTACTAGATAGTTCAGAGCCACCAGCTACTGCCGGAAGTATATAGATCTCGTCACCATCCTTTAGTTTAGTTTCCAGCCCTCCCGAAAATCGCATGTTTTTTCCGTTTATGTATATGTTGATTAGAGAACGAGGGGTACCATCAGGATTTAGAACTCTACGTTTGAATTCATCTCCGAATTGTTCTGAGATCTTGTTGAATGCCTCATTTAGTGTAGAGGCCAAGATGTCGACTTTTTTTTCCCCTCCTCCTTTGTTTAGTACTGAGGGTATGGTGAATTTGATGCTGGCCATATTATCTCACCAGTGCCGCAATCTTGGCTATATCAGCTTGCATGGTCTGAGGCTTTGAGAGTACTTCCATCATTACTTCGGTAGTCTTCAAACCATTTCCTGTTACATAACAGATAACAGAGTCATTCTTGTCAATTTTTCCTGCCTCTACCATCTTTTTGAGAACCGCAACTGAAACGCCTCCAGCAGGTTCTGTAAAAATTCCTTCGGTTCTTGCAAGCAACAAAATAGCATCCAGGATCTCCCTGTTCAATGATTCTTCAGCATATCCATTGTACTGTTTTAATCGTTTGAGTACATATTGACCATCTCCCGGATCTCCTATGGCAAGGCTCTTTGCAATGGTATCTGGGGTCTCCACTGGCATAACCTCGGTTTTATTTTTCTTAAAGGCATCCACTATCGGAGCACAACCGTGGGGTTGGGCTGCAATCATGTGCATATTAGATACTTTGTTTACAAGGGATAATTCTTCAAGTTCCTCAAATCCCTTACAGATAGCATTTAACATTGCTCCACTTCCTACAGGTACAATGAGATGATCAGGTACTTGCCAATCAAGTTGTTCTGCAACTTCAAAGGCTAGAGTTTTTGATCCTTCGACATAGTATGAGCGCATGTTAATATTTACTATTCCTATTCCCTTACTGTCTCCTATCTGGGCCGCAATCCTGTTTGCGTCATCGTATGTACCATCAACTGCAATGAAGTTTGCTCCATAGGAGAGAGCTTGTGTAATTTTTGCATGCTCTATGTCACTTGGCGCAAAAACGTAACATGGAAAACCACCCTTTGCAGCATGAGCTGCAGTAGCCGACGCAAGATTTCCAGTTGATGCACATCCCACTGCAGAAAGACCAAATTCTTTTGCTTTTGAAATTGCAACACCGGCTGGTCTATCTTTGAATGAAAAAGTAGGATTTACAGAATCATTTTTTATGTACAAATTATTAAGACCAAGCTGCTCACCTAGTTTGTCTGCTTTAATGAGAGGAGTGAGTCCTGCACCAATACTTACAATATTTGATTTTGATTCAATGGGCAACATTTCATGGTAACGCCAGTAAGTGTGTTCACGATTTGCAAATGTATTCTTGGTCACTTTAGGAAAATCATAGTGCACGTCAAGAGGGCCAAAACACTCTTCGCAGACGTACCTAAATGTAGGAACATACTCTTTCTTACATTCTCTACATTGCAACGATTTTATCTTTGCCAAGACAATTATGACTTTGTAAAATGATACATAAAAAATCCTAATATTAATTTAAGTATCACTTAATTTTAGTGACCATATAATTCAG
>JBOGRA010000144.1:0-2976 GCA_050749325.1 Nitrosotalea sp.
GTACTCTAACGATGTTTTCTCGTCAGAGATCACTCTTCCAAATGATAAAAGATCCACAAGATTGTGATGGGTGTTGTAGCATAATTATCTAGGGGCAGAATTTACCCAATCACCTAGATTTAATTGCAAAAATATGTACCGATAAAATAACCAGCTGTACATCATATGACAATAGGAATGATTTTACTAAGATCAGGAGTTGTTATTACCACATCTGATCTTTCTTTTAAAATATCGTCCTTTGGCATCAATGCAACTCCTATCCCGGCACGCTCAATCATGCACAGATCTGAGACGGTATCGCCTACAACAACCGTGTTTGAGAGCGATATATGAAATTGTTGTGCCAGTTTTTCCAAATGATATCTCTTGCATACAGAGATCCTACAGTTACAACCTATTTCATTCCAGCCTAGTGGCATAGACACTTTGCCTGAAAGGATATGATTTTCATCTGTTTGGAGCTCATTTGCCACTGCAAAGTCAAGATCCATTTTCTTCCTCAAATAATTACAAGCCAATGTGTAGCTATCACTTATTATGCCAATAACATGTTCGTGCGCCTTGATCTCTTCGATGGTTTGGCGCCAATTTTTTACCATTTTCATTTTGCTTATAGTTTCTATAATGTCTAGTTCATTGAATCCTTTTAACAAGGCTGCAATTTTTTCAGTTTTCTGATATCCAAGAAGATTTGGATCTTTTTGGATCTCGTAGAGGTCATCAGTAAAATCAAAATCTTTTGCCAGATTACGAATTAGAGTTCCATCTAGGAGAGTTCCATCCATATCAAGAGCAATTAATTTTTTATTCTTTTTCATATTTGTCAACTTGAGAGTAGATTTACATTTCTCTTGGATAGAGACCTATTTTTTTTCCTAGATGGTTGAGTGTGTTTTGAGTGGATTTGTTTTCCTTGTATACATCATGGTTATACCTGTACGCGCTTCCAAGATTTTCAGTGTTCTCTAACGAGATAGTATTACATGCGGTGTCATTCATTTTTTCTATTATTTTGAGAAGGTTATTGTGCACGTGAGAGCCATGTTGTGCAGCTTCCTTTTCACGCCATGCTATAGAAAGTGGAACACCTACATCTTGAGCAAGCATTCTGTGAAGGTATTTTACATTGCTTCCCTTTATCTTGAGATCATCTGAGATGGACATTGCCACATCGATAACTTTTGGGTCAAGGTAAGGTACCCGCAGTTCTATGCTGTGGTACATGGAAATTTTGTCTTCTCTTTCAAGCGTGTCTTTGTAGAGGTTTTCTATATCGTTCCAAAGACTTTGGTTTAGCGCTTTGCTTCCCTCTCTTTTAAGAATCTCTGGATACCACGGATATCCAGCAAATATCTCGTCAGCTCCTTGACCTGTAAGTATCACTTTTACCATATCTTTTTTTGCCTCCTTTACTGCAAAGAATATTGGAATTGCCACATCCACCTGCAGGTGATTCGTGGACTCGATGGAAAAAATTATGTTTTCAAGTTCTGAGCGTATCTCTTCTTCGTCTAAATAATGAACGTTAAGCTTGAGGCCTAATTCTTTGGCAGATTGGATTGCTGCAATTACATCCGGTGAGCCCTTAAAACCAGTGGCATAACATGTTACATCACAGGAGAGCATCTGAACAATTCGTGCAATTAATACGCTATCAACTCCCCCCGAAAAAATTACACCAACTTTATCTCTACCATCTATTCTTTTTCTTACCGAGTCAAAGAGAACCTCTTTGTATCTGGCAAGAGCCATCTTTTCATCATACAATTTAACAAATGGTCTTTGCAAGGCATCGGATTTGCTATTGACAAAGAAAGGTTTTGAGTTTGCATCAAAATTTGTTTCTACTATTTCCCCTGGAAGGACTCTTCTTGGTTCAATTCCAATGTCCCATAATGGTTTTTTTTCTGAACAAAATGCAAAGTACTTTTCGTTTTGACCATAGTAAAGTTGCTTTATTCCCACAGAATCTCTTGTCAGAGCCACCTTCTTTGTTGATGTGTCAAAAATTGCAAATGCATATTCTCCATCCAGTTTTTTGTGAGCGTGTAATACACTCTCAGAAAGACTTGTCGTATTTTTGAAATGCTCTTCAACTAGATGTACTATTACTTCACCGTCAGAATCAGTTTCAAAGACATGCCCACCTAATGCAAGTTCTGCCCGAAGTTCTCTATAGTTCCAAATTTCTCCGTTAAATCCTAAAATGAATCTCTTTTCACAGTCTTCCAATGGTTGGATTCCGACAGATCCTGTGATTTGCAACCTAGAGTGGCCTAAACCTGATGTACCATGCACATCGTCTGTATCTAGATGCTCTGGATCACTTGCTTTTTTTATGATACCGCTTATGTAAATTCCACAGCCATCAGGTCCCCTGTGTGATGTTTGTTGCAGCATCTGTAACAAACCTGTGGTAATGTTTTTTCCACTCTTGTCCAAAAGACCGGCTATTGAGCACATTATCCTAAAGCGTATTGTGAATTAATTATGTTAATCCCGTTCTCTAGCCCCTTATACCTGGCAGCCCTATCCAAAATAACACGAGTAACTTGTTTTGCAGTACCATCTAATGCATCAAGTGCCCTTTCAGCATGATCAAGATATCCCAGGGAAATCTCTTCTGTCTTTGCACCCATCTCTACTGCATCTATCAGAATTCCAATATCAACTCCATAATCAGTTTCCAAGGTCATTTTTTCTAGAAGAGCTTTTTTTATCCCTATTTGTCCGCTTAGTGGCTGCTCAAATCTTTGTGCAATCTCTGGAAAGAAATGTTCAAGCAGAGGTTTGGCGGTAAGAAGGGTAACCCTTCCACCTTTTCTATCAAATCTTGTCTTGACAAAATCACACATGTTCTTGAAGGGTTCTATCAAAGCTCCAATCTTCTTTGGATTTATATTTTTGAAGTCCGCATCAAGAAACAAGAGTATGTCTCCTGAAGCTCGAGAAGATCCTAAATTCATGGCATAG
>JBOGRA010000145.1:0-2974 GCA_050749325.1 Nitrosotalea sp.
TTTTTTCATTTTATTGTTTATGTGTAGATTGAAATCTGATATGGTTTTAGTGGTAAGATGCAAAAAATCCGAAATAGGGTTTTAAAAAATGACGTAATATTTTTCAGCGTCAATTTTTCATTTCTATATACTGATTATGCCGGTATTGACCAGGTACTGTATACCTTTCAAAAATTCATCATCTGATATCTTGCCTTCTGCCCACCAGCCAGCGTTATTTTTTATCCACGCTGGAATTTGCTGGGATGGTGCAAGTGCCATGTGTGATGGAGGAATGACAATTATTCCCTGATTGATTAGATATTGCACTGCCTGGATAAAATCAGAATCATGTATCTGGTTACTTGACCACCACATTGCAGTGTTCTTTACCCAGACTGGAATACCTGTAACTGTGGTATTTGTAACTGGAGTAACTGTGGTATTTGTAACTGTGGTATTTGTAACTGGAGTTCCTACCTGAAAGCTTGCAAAGTCATAAAGATCTTTGTATGGGTCTATCAGTTCGACATAGTACTTTCCTGTCTGGTTTTCATTATTGAAGGCAAAAGTAGAGTTTGATTTAGAGACGGTAAAGAGATCTATCGGTTTGTTGTCAGGATCAAGTGCCATGAGCTGTCCATATTCGTTGTCATCAAATTCGCTTGTATCTATTTTGACATTTACTATATCATTTGCAGAATAGCTTGTCCTGTCAGTTTCAATAACGCTTAGCCTGTTATACTGGTTAAGCGTGGCTTTACTGCCAAAGCCATTTAATCCATAGATTAATTTGAGTTGTGCAATATCCAATGTTGTAATACTAAAGTGGGTAACGCCAATCGCAGTTTCAATTGGAACCATTATTGACGGCATGTCTTCTTGACCCTGCACGATTCTTTTTAGTTCATCACTTGGTACAATGTAATGGCCCAATCCTAGCGAGTGTCCTATCTCATGCCGTATGGCGCCATCTAGCTGGGCATCCCCTGCAAGAAAACCTGTATAGGTTGGATATGGTGTGTATGTATAGTAGGTGGTAGAGCCGACTGTCCACTGGGTATATTTTGCCAAAACCTGGATGCCTGCGTAGTAAATTTCAATTCTTGTTTTTGCCTCTTCAAAGTTGGGTATTGTCAATCCTGCGGCAACAAATTCGAGCTGCGGGTTGGTTGGTTTTTTAAAATAATTTATTGTAACATCGCACCCTGAATCATCAAATGTCTTTTGCTTGGCAAGTGGGACCTCGATTAATGTAATGTTCCATGCCGGGTGCTTGCCATACCCTTGGTTTAGCTGGCTATTCCAGTCAATGACTGCATAATTTGTCTTGTCAAGCATTTCTTTGCCAACTCCTGGAAATTGGGTATCTGGCTGCGGTTCAAACGCGCACAGCACTGGAGAATGCTTGAGCCTTACTGGAAAGTCCTGGAAATAATCTGCAAATGCGCTTTGTGCTGAAAATATGCCAGTTAACAAAACCAGGCTTGCAATTACCAGTATGATATAAAGTGAGACCAATTGTGACTATCTTTTGCTGATCAACAGATTGTAAATCGTTTGCTATTTACGCATGATCTATAGTATCTCTTGGAATTAACAGGGATTCTGCATTGGCAAGGTAATACCAAGAATTTTTTTTAGAGAATTACGGTGTCTGTTTCATTTTTTATCCACGCAGGGTACAACTTTTTAATAAAACTAGTACAACATACTGTGATACAGTGTTGAGAAAACCATCTGCTCCAAAATCATTGCAAAGCGGTCCATTGGAAAGCGTCTTTTCTGGAAGCACGTCAAAGATTCTGGATTTTCTTGCAACCTTCAAGGACTGGGATTACTCTGTATCTGATATTGCAAAAAACTCTAGGGTTTCATTCAAGACAGCGTTGAACGAGATCAGGAACTTGGAAAAACAAGGGGTCTTGTCAAGGACAAGGACTGTAGGCAAAGCCATAATGTACAAGCTGAACCTTGATTCAAAGCAAGGGGTCTACATTGACAAGCTTGTCTTTGAGCTTGCCACAAAAAGGGCTCGAGTCATCAGGAACTAAAACCAAGGCCAAGGTAACTGCATAGGCAAAAATTGGGCAAGAATAGTTTTACAAATACCTGCTATTTGCCTTCAAATATCTTTTCATAAACCATTGCAAGAATACGACCTCGTTGTCATTTATCTGCGCACGCTCTAATGCCTTGTAGTAGGTTGTTCTGTCTTTATAGTCGATATCTAGCATTGGATAATTATGATTGTACAGTACAGAATTCATCACTAGTCTTGACACCCTTCCATTCCCGTTACCGAATGGATGGATTGTTACAAATTTTAGGTGAGCCAATGCGGCAAGTTCTGCAGCGTTTAGTTTGTTTTTATTTGATTTGTACCATTTGAAAAATCCATCAAGCAGTGGGCGAACTGCTACTGCAGCAGGTGGGTTAAATTTACTTCCTCTTATTCTTACGTCATAATCCCTGATCTTTCCAGCTATATCAGATTCAGTGCCCCTTAACAGGTTCTCGTTCCATTTCAATACCGTCTGTAACGACAAATCTTCTTTTTTTTGCAGCATTTCAAGGAAGATGCGTTGATGAGCCTCTGCCTCTATTACATCTGCGACTGGCTTGTCTTTTGGCGTTCTTTTTTCTTCAAGCAAGTCTGCCGTCTCCCTGAGAGTAAGTGTAGATCCTTCAATTCTTTGGGTGTTGAATGTAAAAGCAACAGAGAATGTTCCTAGTTCTTTTTTTAATACCGAAGGCGGCAGGCGTTTAATATTTTTTGTATAGTTCTTGTGAATTTTGTCAAGTTTTGGAATCCAGTCTTCTCGGTAAAATTCAATCAAGAATGCACGCTTTCTCTGCTCTATATCCTTGGGTATCCCCTGTCCAAGGTAGATCTCTTTCTCGCGGTTTTTTTGTCGTATGTGATGCCTGAGGTAATAGTACTCGTTGTTGCCTTTTGTTCTCTTGACTATTGATACCATCAGTTTTCTTACCC
>JBOGRA010000146.1:0-2898 GCA_050749325.1 Nitrosotalea sp.
TACGTGACGTCTCTTCTTGGGCGTCCATGTTGAGAATGTTAAGGCCAGCTTCACCAATTCTTGAGCTTGCCTTTGACGCGATCTGCTGCACGCGCCACATCTCATCACCAATCAACGTGATGACTCCCCTGTTGTATGTGATTGAGGCCAATGGATCAAAGGCCAAGACATATCTTTCATTGCGCTTTACATAATCTCCGTCTAGGAAGAGAATTCTGGTAAACTCTATGTCATCTTTTGTAAATGGAGATAGTACCACAAATTCGCTGTATCTTTTGTCTTTTTCAAGTGAATCAAAAAGATTCTGGGAAGATTCACTTTCCATTCTAAGTATGGCACAATTCTTCTTGCCTGTAACTATCTTTAGTGGATGGCCATTTTTGTCATCTGGATTTCTTTCTATTGTTGTAACTTTGCCAGGACTGCCCATATCAGTTATTATAATTGGCATGTCTACTCCATTTTCAACTATCTCCTTTATTGCAATGGGATCTAGAATCTTCATTCCAAACATACCTGCAATTCGTGCCTCGTTGTATGAGAGATGTGCAATGTATTCCAGTTCTTCCTTTACAACACGCGGGTCTGCAGACAATACGGCACTATCTTTTTCAAAATCAATCTTGGTATTGTATTTTCTGCTAAACAAAATTCCAAGATCTGCAGCAGTCCTGTCAGAGCCGCCCCGCTCATAGGTGGTTTCAAGCCCATTAATGGTCTTTCCAATGAATCCACCTATAGATATTACATCATTTTTCTCAAGCAGAGACTCTATTCCGTCTAGGTTCTCAGATGACTGTGTAGCAAGAAAATTGGCAGACTCGATATTTTCATCAGTAACAATGGGCCACATGTCAAAATTTACAACATCTGATTTTATGCCGGAACTTTTTAGAACATGGTTCATGACATTAGACATTAGTATCTCGCCAGAATATGCAAGAACTCTTGCCCTAGTCTCATTTGCAAATTCCTTTTTTTGTAATGCCTCTTTGAGTGAACCCAGTGTTTTATCCAAGAATGACTCTATCGTCTTTTTGCATTCCTCTTGGAGTTTCTTGTCTACAAGAGAGAGGATCTTAAGATATGGTTTGCGTATCTCTTCCACATCTGCACTCTGGCCATTCTCTGCCTTTCTGCCAAGCTCAAGCGCAATGTCTGTCAATGATCTTGGCTTGCCATCCTGTGTTGTAAGGGGAGCTGAAAAAACTGCAATTACTTTGGAGTCTTTTTTTAACTCATTAATTCTTTTAACTACTGTAGGTATTAGTATGCCGTCAACTCCTACCGCACTTCCCCCAAACTTTGCTACAATGAGATTCTGCAAAACTTGATTACATCTGTCTGCACCTTCTATAAAGTTTGAGTGAACGGCATCGACGCATGAGACAATCTGATGATAACTGGGAATCATTTGTACGCATGCCTTAAAAGGAAAAACTGGGCAATTGTTTCCATGACTAGGTGTTTGCTGTGAGCATTGAACAAGGAGAGCTCTTCAAAGACAAGAACACAAATCACATACTCCAGTATCTGCCTGAAATGGGGCTAGTTCACAATGAAGAGCTTTGCAAGGAAATAACTGGCTGCATCGACTTTCAAAAAAATAACTAGCTACAAAAATTTTCTTATCAATTCGGCTGCTGTTTTACCGCCCTGAAAATATTGTGGATTTCTTTTTTCATTTATCTTTTCGAGAATCAATGTATCTAATCTGAAAATATCTTCGTAAGAGTATCCAACTTCTCTTGCATTATCTTCTTGCTCAAAATGGTCCTTTATCGGGATAAATATTCCTGGTGTACCGTAATGCTTTGATTCATCTATGGTTGATTTTCCTGCCAGAGATATTATCAAGTCTGATGCAAATATTATTTCATGTAGATTGCTGGCAAACCCAAGATTTCTATGTGGCAATTGTTTCATCTGAAGAGTAGGTCCAGAAACTATTACAAGTTCTGCATCAAGGTTGCTCTTTTTGAACGCATCTACAGTCTTTTCAATTAAAAATTTCCCAAGGTCGGTTCCACCTATGCTCACAACAATTGTTTTCCTGTTAAAAGAATATTTTTTTCGTAGCTGTTCGCGAGACTCGGCAGTATCCCTAACTATTGGTCCAACTCTTACTATGTTGTTGTTGTCTTGACCATTCTCTGGCATGATGACAAGATCACATTTTTCTATGATGCTTTTCATGGCATGATTCATCTTTTTTTCTATGATAGAGCCAAACCCTTTTGCAAATCTTGTCTCCAAAATATCAGTGACAAGGACTGTTTTGATCCTCTGTTTCTGTGCTATCACAAGTGATGCATAGTCCTCGTCGCTTACTACAAGACGAGGCCTCTGCTTTTCTATCGTCTTGGTTGAGATTTTCTTGCACTCTTTGTAGTATGAGAGGTAATCAAAAAGCCATCGGAGTGGACTGTGAAGCTTGCCGTTTTCAATCCTAAATGGTGGTGGCCTGTAGAGATTGTCTACATCAAATCCATATCCAGAAAGTAACTTGTATGCGCCTGCACCGCTTATGAATTTTTTTGGAATATTGTCCAAGTGTTGCGAAATTGCAACATCCCTTGTGGCATGTCCCAATCCTATGGGACTTGTAAAGAAAACCAATTCTGTCATACTGCAGACTTTCCAGTGAACAATTTCCATTTTTCCTTCATGTAATTCTCAAAGTTTAAATGCATTTTAAATTGGAGCTTGCTTGGGTTCATAGTCCAGTTGGTTATGACGTCGCCCTTACACGGCGAAGATCCAGGGTTCGAATCCCTGTGGACCCATTTCTACATGGGTCTATTATAAAGACTCTCAAGGTAGAAAGGACCATACCCGTAATCTCAAGAGATTTCTTGTCGAAGCACGTACTGACATCGTGATAACGTGGTGTATTCT
>JBOGRA010000147.1:0-2757 GCA_050749325.1 Nitrosotalea sp.
AGGTGCTCTAACAGCTCTTATCTTTGGATTAATGCTAGGTAACAGGAATCTTTTTGCCAAACGTCTCAAAATAAAGATGCCTGAAGTTTCTACAGACAACTCTTTTCATGACCAACTTACATTTTTAGTAAAAACCTTTTTCTTTGTCTTTATGGGACTGTTGGCAAATTTCGGGCAGGTAGGATTCTTGGTATTTGGGGTGGCAATGGCAGTTGTAATATACTTTGGCAGAATGGGAGTTGTCAAGATTTCTCTTACAAAAAGATTTTCTGCATTTGATAAAAAAGTAACTTCAGTCATGATTCCAAGGGGACTAGCAGCCGCAGTATTGGCTACCATTCCGCTCACACTTGGAGTCAAAAACGCAGATGCGTATCCTCAGATTGTTTTTGTAGTAATAATTTCCACGGTGATTATAACCACAATAGGACTAGCTAAAGCAAGAAAGCATCAACCACAAGACTCCCAGCTAGAAAAAGCATGACATGATGTAGTATTTTTCAAAGCTTGCAAGATGTTTTCAAGATACAAAGACAGTTCCATCTTTGTCAATACCATCATACGCTGGAGTTATCTATGTATTTCACATTTTGAAAATAGTAAAGGTTACCTAATGGATAATCAAATCCTCCCGGAATTGGGATGTTTCGTACGTTTTCGTGATGTACCAACCTATATCCCTCTCTTGTCAATTTTTCTACCTCTGCCAAGAACTCTTCATTGCCTCCAAATTTACGTAAAACTATAGCTAATGTGTCAGTTTTTAAAAAAACAAGGTCTTTGCATTGAAGGATTTTCTTAATGAACTGGGCTTCACTTTTCCAATTACTACCTTGAATACTGGCAAGTTCTTTTGCTATCTCAAAATGCTCTCCACTCCCGTCTTTTATGTCGCTCATCTTGTCTGTTGCAGACTCTCTCATTGTCTGTACTTTTTCTGCAACACTGGATGCTTTATCAAGATGCTTTGATGTCTTTTCTTTTAATTTATCAAACAAGCCTTTGCCTTCTTCATCATACATAAGCAATGATGTACCATTAACCTAAAAAATGATCTGCTTTTTATGAAAATATGAAAAATAGGCATGTGAAACAAAATTCTTATAGAAAAACTAGATAAAAAATAACAACGAGAATTTTACTTGGTGCGGTTATATTTTGAAAAGTCTCTTGGCGTTTTTGTACATCAATTCGTCTCTAAACTTTGTCTTTAATTTCAACTTGGCAACAAAACTAAGATAGGAATCCATGTCCGATATGGGCCAATCAGTACCATACAAAAGATAACGGGGCTCGCCAGCATAATTAATCAGTTCGGCAACTCTTTCAACCATCACCTTTTCAAAGAAATGATCGAACTTGCCAACTGAAAAGCCCGACATATCTGCGTATACGTTACTATTCTTGTATACGATCTCTTGGCAATCCTCAATCCAAGGGTTTCCTAGGTGACACATGACTATCTTTAGTTCAGGGTTATCTACTGCCAACTCGTCAATATTTAACGGATGAGAAAATCTCAACTTGCCTTTCTCAGAGAAGGTATCTCCGGTATGTATCATAACTGGTACACCTAATTCTATGCACAAGTCGTAAACTTTCTGGTATCTTTTGTCATACGGGTAGTAGTGCTCATAACCAGAGTATATTTTCAAACCTTTTACCAGCCCGTCTTTAATCCACATCCTGTAATTTTTTAGATCTTCATCAGTATGATTGTCTATGCTGTATCCTGCAACAATTCCTAAATTATCGTGTCCTTTTGTGGCTTCAATGAGTTCTGCCGTAGATGGTCTCTGTTCATCTACTTTGTAGGAAGAAAGAACGAGTGCGTAATCTACATTGTGGCTGAACATTGTAACAAGTAATTTTTTCACACGATCTTCAAGTGACCCTATTTTTTCCAGGGATTCGTACTGATTAAGATGAGTATGGCAATCTATTATCATTGAACCTTCTTGTACTCAGGATTTTTCCATTCTATAAAAGCTGCGTAATTTAGTGAACGTGAATCTTTGATATAATCAGGGAGAATTTTTATGAAATTAAATCCATTTTTTATCTGGAAATAAAGTACTGGTTCCTTTATCTTTTCTTCCAAGACAGCCTTAACATAGCCCTCTGGAGACAATTTATCTGCATAATCACAATAGTTGAACAATCTGCCGCCCGCAATGATTCTTCGTAGGTTTAATTTAATTGCCAGAGCTTTTCGTGCATCATAAATCTTGGAACCTATCCCAAGACTTCTATAGTCAGGATGAGTTGATACGTCTGCTGCATAAAGTGTGTCCCCTTTGGGATTGTGATTATTGAATCGTCCAGTCCCACAGACCTCAGTCCATGTATGTTCTTTATATTCGGGAACCAGATTTACTATAAGACTGCTTGCAGAGCCTATTACCTTATCGTCATGTTCTGCAACAAACTGCCCTTCTGGAAAAATTCGTATGTGCTTCTCTAAACTCTCTTTTTTCCAGATCATGTCTTGGGCGTACATGTGGGGAAATGATTTTTTTTGTAATTTAATTATTTTTTGAATATCATCAAGACTGGTATTTCTTATTATAACTTCAATTTCATCTGAATAGATGCTATTTTTTTTCACTAGAGCCATATATGATATATCACCAATGCTATATTTGTACATGATCTCCATCTTTTTGTCAAACTTTCTGCAGAAAAGGCCCACCTTGTTTCCTTTTCTAATGTTACAATTGTCTCTTGGAACAGCGCATCAGGTCAGCGATGAAATTA
>JBOGRA010000148.1:0-2663 GCA_050749325.1 Nitrosotalea sp.
TGAAATCCATTTTTGCCCTCTTAAACCAGCTCTTTCATCATTCATCATTTTATTCTGATTTGCTTTTGGCACTGAAAGAAGATATGTGACCACCTTCAATCGTACATTATCCTTGTATACGTAAGTCGGTCCTCCCTGACTGGGTCTAAACTTTCCTCGTCGCACCAATAGAGGATTTCAGAATTTGTTTTAGATAAACTCGATCTTTTGTTTCAGATGTGAGACCTGTAGAACTTAGGTAAATATCAGTAGGATGAACAGAATTCAGATCTCGCTTACTCTTTCAATATTTCATTGTAAACCACTTCAGATATTTCACCGATCTTCTTCAAAATCTTGAAGTTAGAAAACAACCCTTTTAGTTTAAGAAGATGATAGATTTCAATTAACGTTTTGTCGCTTCCTTTATCGAATTTTTTATGACATGTTGGGCACAATATCAGGATATTTTTTGGATCATCTGCACCACCCTTTGCTCGCGGTATGATGTGATGAGATTCTGTGTAAAAGTGCCCATCCTTACTTTCAAAGGTCTGAATATTACATATCTGACAGATGTTATTATTTTTAATTTTCATAATAGCGGATAATTTTGAATCACGTTCATAGGTGTTTACGATGGATTTTTGTGGGGCATCATGCGTGATAAATCCTGGCTTGGAATATTGGGTTAGTAAGGATTCCACATCCATAGTGCTGAAATTAGATAGGCTTTTCATCTCCACAGTTTCTTTCTTGAATTGATCATTTTCAAGATCTTCTAATGTTGGAATAGAAGAAATTTGCTTACCAGTAAAGAAGATGTATATTTTTTGTAATTTTAAGACCCCTTCTTTATTTCCTACCTTTTCACATTCCCTTATTTCGTCTTGAATGATCGATACAACCAAATCATCAGGTATGTAGGTAAAACCAACTTGCCCAACGGCTCTTCCTTTGAAATATTTTGATGATTCTAAATAAACGGGAAATCTTAATGATAGTATTGGATCTGCGCGTGTGTTTGTAATTAACTCACCATTTTCAAACTCAGGATAATTTTTATTTTTTATTGGAGTAATGATTTCTGCATTACCGTATATCCCAACTATTTTACCTGTTTGCGCACGAAAATCTCTTGAATAAAATACTATTAGTCCACCTTTTTGGAAATTTTTAGGATCAGAAGTTCTTTGAAAATGACCATAAATCCATTCATCATTATCAATGTCTGGTTTATTGAAAACAAAATTTAGACATTCATGGCCGGGTTTGTCCTTAACGTAACCATGTCCTGCCTGCGAGTGAGTTTCAGGAAAGGTCCAGCCTCTATCATTCCAAGTTATGTTTGCAATTATTGCTTGCACAAATGACCATATTTCTTTAACAAGATAAAAGGATGTAGAGGATAGACATGCACTAGTGCTGTAATCCGTACTTTTGAGAATGATTAGACCTATAGACCCATCCACTATCGTGGTACAATTTCAGACCCATGTTTATGCAACACCCACACGGATTTTTCTCTTGCGCGAAAGAAGTTTTTCCTCGGAGGCTTTTTTGAACAAATGCTTGGAATGGACACTTAGCAAGAGGGGTTTTACCAGAGATTTCATCTTTATTCTTTTTTCCTTAACCATAACATACTTGCGTGTCAGAGTCGCACGGTACATTTTTACGCTCAGGCCTTTGGAGGCTCTGACAATCATATTTATCATCATCCCAGCTACTTGGGCCTTTATCTCTAGTGCACCAAGTGTGAGTTTGACAATTCTTTGACCCTCATCACGCCCCGTGATAATTTTTGTAACCCTTGAACCAATTGTTACAGATGTAACAGACGGGATCTTTTTTGACTGGGCAAACATCATATCGCATTCACGGTTAATCATCCTCACAAGTCTAAAGCAGTAATCAATCTCTTTTCTGTAAGCTAGCCTCACCCTTTTTCTTATCCTGCATTTTCTGTGTACATCTACAAGGTCTCGCTCTAGTGTGCGTTTGCTCAGATTAAATCCGTGCTTTGCAAGCTCTTGCAAGACAAATCCCTTGTCTATAACATGGTCATGGCCCAACCTGTCAAGTATCTGCCGGATTGCAATCTTGCGCTCAGAAATTGACCGCAAGTCATTTTTGTTGCCACGTGGTTTATGCACTGGACTCATCTTTCATTGCTTCCTCTTCAAGGTTGGTCTTGTCAAGCCATACGTAATCGCTCCAGACATTTGCCGTTCTTTCAAGTGCCTCCATTCTTGCAACCGAGTCTTTTTTCTTTTCAGTTGTTGCAAAACCTTGTCTTAGAAATTCAACACGGCCAGCATGTATTTTCTTGGCTTTGACCATGCCGTGCCACCAAGTGTAATCCATCTTTGGGCCTATCTCGCGAGGAGATACTGTAAGCTTGTACTGTTTCCCATATCCGCGACGCCCCCTTGAGCTCTCCTGTGATATCAAAAATCCAGTATTTGCAATCTCACGTATGATCTCAGAGACGCGCCTGTACGTCAGCAGATTGGCCCCGTCTAGCCAAATTCTCCTATATTGCTGAACAATGGTTGATGTATAATGCCACTCCTCGCCAGTCAAAAAAGTTACTCTTACAATTGCTGCAAGTGTTCTTTTAAAATGGTACGAGGAGAGATCTATGATACTGTCAGTGCGGTCCTTTTGCAACTCTTTTGATG
>JBOGRA010000149.1:0-2555 GCA_050749325.1 Nitrosotalea sp.
TGCCATCTAGTTCTCTGAAAGGTTGCATCATTCTTTGGAAGAGGTTGTCAAACTCATCTGATTCCATTATGTCATAATTTCCCATAGTATGTAATAGTTATGACATTATATAAAGTTTATGAGAATTGCCTATATAATTATTACATAACCTAATATAGCTGACAAGAGTAAATATTCTTGTATGCGTACAACTAGTCTTTCTGTTCCAGACATGGTTCGTGATATAATCACCAAAAATAGATCGATTTACGATTGTATCAAGATGGACCTGATAAACTATACAGCACTTGCTGTAAAGATCCAAAAAGAGGTGGAGGCCCAGATGGGCGGCCCTGTAAACCTTAACACAATTGTGGTGGCAATCAAGAGATATGCAGATTCCTTTGAGAAAAAGGACGACATGCAAAGTGAGCCGGTACTAAAAAATGCCAGACTCTCGCTTACAGATGGAATACTAGACATCAAGTTCTCCTCACAAGATTTTGCGATGGAGGACGCAGTGGCGTTAATGGATGGATTTACTCGAGCTGACCCAGATTATGAATTTTTCAGGTTTACAGACTCGTTTAGGTTCTTAGCTGAGGATATCAGTGATGTCAGAAAATTGCTCGAGTCCTTTTCTTCACACAAGAATTTTTTCCAAACCGGGCTTGCAAAGATAAGCATTCACATTCCTCAATCTGAAAATGAATCAGATGTAGTGTCGTATGTATCAGAGATTCTTCATGATAATGGGATTGAACTTGTTAATGCCTTTTTTGGCCAAGATGATATCATCCTAGTATTGCGCGAAAAGGATGCCGCAAGGGCATACGAAATCTTGCGTGGAGAGATTTCCCGGTAAAAACTAGTGCCTGTTCCTAGATCCCAAGAGACTCGGCCCTTGTTATTTCTAGATACACCTTGTCTCCCACTGAGAGGTTTAGTTCCTTGTATTCGTGCATATCTAGTTTAATAGAGGTAATTCCGCCAGCCATGCCTCCCATTCCTCCTCCTGCCATCATTTTGTTGAGGCCTTTTATCATGTCATCCATGTTGGTAAACCCCATGACACCGGAGCCAAAGGGAGACATTGGAGTACTGTTTTGCTCTTTGAAATCTTTAGACGAGGACAGCGAGAGCACTACGTATGGTGCACCATCTTGTGAACCCTCAATCCTTACTACAATGTATTCCTTCTTCATGCTCTACTTCTCTACAATACGGTATTTTATCTTTCGCCCATTTACAAAGGATCGGAATGATTACAAATACAGTATCCAGTATCTAGCCTAATCTAGGTATCCAGTTTATCCATCACAATAAAAAAACGGAGTTTTCTGGGGTTTTAGGAAAAGGTTGTTTTGCAGGTTAATTTTTTTGCAACGGTTTTCTTTTTCTTTTAATTATGACCATGCCTACAATTAGTGCCCCCGCTACTATGCCAACAGAAACATAGTCAAGCCAGGAAAATGTGTTATTGTTTACAAATTTGATGGAATCCAACAACTGGGCATAGCTTGGCAGATCGCTGTCAAAGTTTTTTTCCTCATTTGCATAAGTTATTGTATAAAAATTATCATTTGTCAGTGTAATTGCTTGCTTGAATTTTATCACATTACTGTTGTTCTGTAAAGTAAAGTTTTCTTGAAACAACAATGTTTTGGCAGAGATCCCATCTACGGTCCCGTCTTGCTCTGACAGAAGTGCTATGTTGTTTGGTTGATTGGTACTGGTCAATTGAGTAATTTTATTTTTGACATAATCATCAAGTGATGTCCCATTTGCCTTTTCAACATTAACTGAAATCGAAGATGAAAATCCGTTTGAATATGGAGCTATTATGGCAACATCCGGTGCATTGGGTTGGTATTTTTTTGGTTCCTGAACTGTCCAGCCTTGTGGAGCCTGAAATATTATGCCAAGTGATGTATTTGCATAGTTTCCCTGAGAGTCTAGTGTGGAGTTTTGCGATACTGCAAGAGAGTTTGGAACAAAACTAACTAGGAGTAAAAAGAGTGAAACTGCGATTATTCTGGCATCCAATAATTGTAGTTTTGGACAGGCAAATAAAAGCTAATTGTGATTCTCAAATTGTGAATTATATGGAACATTGCAAAAGATGTCATAATGGGAAAGGTTTTTGCAGTTGGAGTAGGTCCCGGCTCACCAAAATATATTACAGACATAGTAAAGGAGATTGTAACAAATTCTGATGTCATAATAGGTTACAAGTATACACTTGAGACAATTGGGGAACTGGTCAAAAACAAAGAAGTGCACGAGATCACGATGCAAAATCAAGAAGAGGCGTATCAAAAGGTTTCAAAGTCACTTGGAAACAAGACTTGTGTTGTGCCATTTACAGGAGACGTGAACTTTTCCGAATCAGAGGTCGTTGATAGGTTAATTGAAATTTTCGGTGACGTGCAGGTGATTCCAGGTATAAGTTCAGTGCAAGTAGCTGCATCAAAGGCAAGGGTACCATTGGACAAGAGCCGAGTCATAACTATGCACATATCAACAAGCATTGAAGAGAAGAAACTCGAACTCCAAAAGGCGCTAATAGACGGATT
>JBOGRA010000150.1:0-2504 GCA_050749325.1 Nitrosotalea sp.
CAGATCCTATGAAAAGATCAGTAACAGAAAGAAGAGATTTTCCATCTACAACCTTGCTTATGATCTTCACTTTATTTCCAAATTCTTTTCTAAGATTCTCTATTTGGTGTTTGTATCTTGCCAAGACCATGACATTGTATTTTTCTCTCTCTTGACTAAATTTGTAAATTATATTATTACTAATACTGGTTTTTCCAAGAGCATACGCTGCAGAAGATTCTTCAAGTCTAATGACTATGGTTTTTTTATTACTGTTGACAACAATCGGTTTAGCATTTGAGCTATTTTTTACTATCACTGCAGCATCAATTGCCTTGTATTGAATTATGTCGCTTTTTGAAATTCCATATTTTACAAATTCCTCTTTTGGTATTATCCATGGAATAAGTAGCTTTTGTGCAAATGGAAGTGCAAGTCTCATTACTGCCTCCGCATGTGGAGAATCTGAAAAAACTATGTGTTTTATGCTTAGGCCAAATGCAACCCTTGAGGCTTCAGGAGAACAGAAGCTTATGACCAAATCTGGGGAAAATTTTGATACAATGTCAGTCAAACGATCAACTCGTTTTGCACTAGCTTTGAGCTTCTCTTTTCTTCCCGAACCACCGTGTTTTCCAACTATAATCAGATTGACACGCTTTAGTTTTGCAAGATCGACAACCTGATCATAATACCTCGAAGTGAACAGTATTTTGTGATTTTTACCTAATTTTTGTGCCATTGGACCAAAAAATAGCAGCTGTTTTGGCGTGAGGACATCAAACCAGATTTTCAAACATTTTTGATAGAATTTGGGGGTGGAAAAAGTTTTTCTTAGCCTATACTCTTAGTTCGGATGATTTGGTTGCCACAAAGATCGTTGTTTATGGGCTTAGTACTGAGGGATACTCAATTGCGTGTCAAATGGCAATAAAGGGAGCAGACGTCTTTATTGTGGATGAATCCGCGCACATGGCAATTTCTCTCAAGGCGGAAATAGCCAAGACATATCCAAATGTTACATCACTAAAAGAAGACGAACCCTTGCTTGGTGTAGAGCCTATTGATGTAGCGATATCCAATGCCGAGTATCTTTTCTTTGCTCCAAGAATTCGAAAAACTGGACAAGAGGCAAAAATGGAGATTCATTCAAAATTCAAAGATTCTACATCTCCTATGAAAAAGGGCGGCTCAGTCATCTATAACCTTCCTACAGGAATAGGTGGCAATAATGAAACCATATCGCTTTTGGAACATATTACTGGACTTGAACTAGGAAAGGGAATTTCATATTTTTATTATCCACTTTCAAAAGGACATGTTCCAGAAATAATAGGCTCCTTTAATGGAAAGATAGATGATAAACTAGGCAAATTACTAGAAGTAGAAAAAAAGACAAAAAAGTTTGTATCCATACCTTCATCTGAAATTATTCACGCGGTAAAGGTCTTGACACAATTTTCAGGCTTGGCAAGCATTCTTGAAGTTTGTAAATTTGCACAAGACCCGGCTACGAGAAATGATCTTGTATTTACTGACTATAAGGATCTATTTTTGGATGACATCACTAATGGACTGTATGATCTGAGATCACTTGGTACATCTGTTGAAGGAGCAGGCACCATGATGTATCTAATAAATGGAAGCATAAAGGGAATTGAGGGATATGTTAAAAGACTTATTGACGAGATCCGGTCTACTCTGAAGAAGAATGAACTTAAAGCAAGCAGAACTAGAGTAGTTCTAGTCTGGACGCAAGATTCCTATGAGATGAGGGGAGACAAAGTAGACATGTTAAATTCCCTTGTTACCAAGCTACGTGACTATATAGGGGATGTAGAGGTGCAAGAGGGTCCTAGACTTGATCTTTTCCATAATGATAAGACTACCATTATAGTAGCATGTTCAAAATTTGATTATGATAAAGTTGCTAAGAATGGGAAAGACTCTGATGTGATAATAATAAAAACTAACCCATTATGTGAGATATTATAATAAAGGGAATACTATGCAAAACAATAGAATAGACTTGACCAATAATAATGATGAAATTGATGATCTGCTAAATGAGGTAACTGGAAATAGTGTAGAAGAAAAGGAACAAGAAACTGAAAATATTGAGGAGCTAAAAAACCAACTAGAAAAAGAAAAAGAGAAGGTAACATCACAAGAAAAAAAAATCCAATATTTGTTGGCAGATTTTGAAAATCTAAAGAAAAGGACTGAAACAGATGTTCAAAACAAGGTAAATTCTATAACTGATGATCTAATTCTAAAATTTTTATCAATTTATGATGATTTTATTCGTGCAAGAGATGTCTTGTCTGAACAAAAAATAAATGTAGATGGTTTAGACGCCATTTTAAAGAATATGAATTCCTTCCTGTCTGAATATGGGATAAGGCCTATTGAGGCATTAGGCGAAGTTTTTGATCCGCGACTACATGATGCTATCTCTATGAGAGATGACTCTTCTCTTGATGATAACACAATTACGGCAGAGCTGCGTAAGGGATATGTTTTGA
>JBOGRA010000151.1:0-2443 GCA_050749325.1 Nitrosotalea sp.
TAAACTATCTTGTCTCATTCCTCTTTGGTGCAGTACTGTCTAATCTTTGGTATATTTACGCAACTATGATCGGAATCACATTTTCAATGACGTCAAACTTTATTCTAAACAAGATTTGGACGTTTGAAGACAGAAACATGGACCCGAAGAGAACCCTTTTGCAGTATGGTTCATTTTTGGCATTTAGTGGAATCGGCGCAGCATTCCAACTTGGGATGGTATACTTCATGATAGAAGCTGAACACATGAACTATGCGCTAGCTTTATTCATATCGGTTGCAATTGCGTCGATTGGTAACTTTATACTCAATAAGAAATGGACATTCAAGGAAAAAATCTGTAGCTAGGGTTTTTTCCATATTTGCACTAGTGGTTCCACTTGGTAAATCTTATTTTTCCTTGATCACGATTGGATTTTCTTCATAGTTTACCTTGAGACTTGTGTATGGATAAAGCGAAATGTCGTATCCTTGAGTGTTACCTACAAACGTAGCGACTGTCTTTGAGTCATTGTATAATTGTTGAAGTTGTTTTCCCCTGCTCATATCTACCATCACGTAATGTTGATCTGCGACTAATACAACTTTTTCAGTAGTGATTGGCTCAAAGAGGGCAAGAGAATAGTCAGCAAACACGTTTTGTTTGTGAAATACATTACTGAATATCCAAGAATAGACAGGACTTGCAAGGATTGTTGTCTTGTTGTCACTGTCCTTTACGTGTTGCAAGACAAATGAGGCTGCTTCAAACTCGCTTGATGACATGTTAGTATTTATGATCAACATAGTACCCGCTAGGCCAAATACCCCTATACCCAAAACCACTACAACTGGAAAATTTTTGCCTAGGTGTTCTCTTTTTACTCGTCCAAGAACTTTTACTAGCATAACAGATGCAGATATGCAAAATACCGGCAATACAGGGATCCAATAAAAATATTGGTTATACCCAATGGCAAGAAGAAAAATTATGAAAGGTATGGACCACATCAAAATAAAATAATCTTTTTTATAAATGCAAAAAGCAATTCCCGCAATTCCTAAAATAAATAAAACAGGATCCATCTGTAAAAATAGATACGATATGTATGGCAAGCCGTAACTATGCCTGTCTGCTTGCCCAAGCACATCCTTAATCCATAGATCAAACTGCCCGGCGCCTATACTTTGAAGAGGCCATAGAAGAGGAATCAGAACCACTGGAACTAGCCAAAGCCCGACAAGCTTTGGCCTTTTTTTATTACCAAAGTACACGATGCCTGCAATAAGCGGCATCATAGCAAATACCGGAGTTTTTGTAAATATTGCCAATCCCAGGCAGACACCCGAAAGCAAAACCAGTAGGTTTTTGTGGTTGGAGTTTTTTGAATTCAGTGCAAGCAAAATAGACAGCAGAAGAAATGGCAGCAATATTGAATCAAGAAGTATTTCCCTTACAAGCCAGGTGATTGGCATGACAGCAAATAGCATGGATGAAATTAATGCAACTTTTATTCCATAACGAGTTTCTGCAATCTTGAAAATTAGAAACGTATCAACTATTGCAAGTATTCCCATGATAACTCGTGGCGCCAGATATAGCGTAGATATTGAATTTGGACTGGCAGACACATGAAGAGATCCCGGAAACCCAATCAGACCCAGGGCTGATGCCAGAAAAATTTGTCCAAAGAAAGGATGATCGTAGAAAAATGACTCTTGTGGACCAAGACCTGCCAATACATGCATGGCTCTCCTCATGTATATTCCCTCATCGAAGAAAATTGCTGGAAATTCTGCAGCATTCCAAATATGAGTAAATCCGGATAACACCAGCAGTGCCAAAATTAGATATCTAGATCTAATAGAACTGATTTGGCAGGTCAATGCCTTGGGTCTGGCCACATTGTTAAAATCGCTTTGCATTCCATCTCAAAACGTAAGGTATCATCAGATTACAATATAATGAAGAGAGTAGATTTATTCTGTTTTATTTCGCATGACAGATCTTTTCTTTGATCTTTTAAGATAAAACACGGCCAGAGCAACACCAACAATCGGTGCAAGATATACCAGATATCGGAAATCGTCAAATGATTGGAAGGAGTCTACGTATTGTTTTGGAATTAGCCTATAGATTGTACCATCAGAAAGAGATACAATGTAAACAAACCCATCTGGCCCTACCTTGATGTCAGTCATGCACCCAAATCCCGTACCAAACATTATTTCATCCATGGAATCATTAACATCTGCAACATCATCTTGCAGCTGGGGAGACTGGAACACAAAGCCATCCCTGTTTGGATTTAGTTCAAACTTGTAGAGGTTACCGTTGTTGCTGTGTTTCCTAACTGACAATCTGATCTAAACAATTTCACCAGACACTCTTTGGATCAGCAGACCTTACCATGCATAATGCGAGATTGGAAAAAATACAACCAGTCACTTGTAAGACGTGGAGA
>JBOGRA010000152.1:0-2431 GCA_050749325.1 Nitrosotalea sp.
CCTGTAACAAGCTTGAAAGACATTTCAGGGAGCCACAAGACATCGAGTTTACCGTAGAGAAAGGAAAGTTCTACCTGTTGCAAACCCGTTCTGCCAAAATGAATACAGCCGGAATGATTAGAACATCGGTTTCAATGGTAAAAGAAAAAATGATATCAAAAGAAAGAGCAATACTTCGTCTGCATCCTGAAGATCTAGATCAAATTCTTCACAGAACTATTGATACAGAAGCAGTGAAGAGATTCAATCCCATAGCAAAAGGCATAGCGGCATCTCCAGGTGCGGCCTCAGGCACTGTCATATTTGATGTAAAAAGAGCGGTAAGTGCAGGGGAGAGTGGTACCAAAGTCATTCTTGTAAGAGAAGAAACCAGGCCAGAAGACGTGCCCGCATTTTTTTCTTCAGCAGGAATTCTTACAAGCAGGGGTGGAAAGACGTCTCATGCTGCAGTAGTGGCAAGGGGCATGGGAAAACCATGCATTGTTGGTTGTTCTGACATCAAAATAGATTATTTGGCAAAGCAGTTCCATGTTAACGGCAAAGCTGTCAGCGAGGGGGAGATAATAACGGTAGATGGGAGTACCGGCAATGTTTACGCAGGAGAGATACCAACTGTTGAACCAAAACTGACTGAGGATTTCAGAAAGATACTAGAGTGGTCAGAGAAATTCAAAACACTTGGCATACGAGCCAACGCTGATACTCCTGATGCTGCAAAGCTTGCTCGCTCCTATGGCGCAAGGGGTATAGGATTGTGTAGAACAGAAAGGATGTTCAATGCGCACGATAGACTTGCAGTCTTTATAGAGATGATAATGGCAAAGACAATACAAGAAAGAAAACTAGTCTTGGAGAAGCTTCACATATTACAAAAACAAGACTTTAAGGAAATTCTCAGAATAATGCAGGGATATCATGTAACAATCAGGCTCTTAGACCCGCCGTTACACGAGTTTCTGCCAAATATTGAGGAATTGATAAACAAGATTCACTCTCTAGAACAACACGGTACACAAGAGCAGATCATCCCAACTCAGAAAATATTTGAAAGAGCAAAGGAGTTGGCAGAGATAAATCCAATGATGGGTCATCGCGGAGTCAGAGTAGGCATCACTTATCCTGAAATCTATGAGATGCAAATTAGAGCCATCTGCGAAGCGGCAGCAGAACTTGGAATGGAAAAAATAGATGCCCATCCACAGATAATGATTCCCCAGGTTGGAAGTATAAACGAATTAAGATACATCAAAAAAATATACGATTCAATAAAAACAGATGTGGAATCAAAGTTTAGAGTCAAGTTAAAAATGAATTTTGGTACAATGATGGAAGTTGTCAGGGCATGTCTAACATCAGATGAACTTGCACAAATAGCCGAGTTCTTCAGCTTTGGGACAAACGACCTTACTCAGGCAGTGTTTAGTTTTAGCAGAGAAGATGCAGAAGGAAAATTCCTTCCAGAGTATTTTGAAAAGGACGTAATGGCAGAAAATCCATTCCAGTCACTAGATGTCAATGGCGTAGGAAATCTCATGCAGATTGCAATATCAAGAGGCAGGAGCATAAAGCCCAATCTTGAGATAGGGGTGTGCGGCGAACATGGCGGAGATCCTCGCTCAATCAAGTTTTGCAACACAGCCAAGTTAACATACGTGAGTGCGTCAGCGCATAGGATTCCAATAGCAATCTTGGCAGCAGCACAAGCCGCTCTTGAGAACTCGAAGAAATCAAAAAAAGTGGTGCGCGATAGATAATGCTGCCTAGACTTGAATCCATAAAACAGGCCAGACTGAAAATTGGATTAACACAGCAAAAGCTTGCCTCGCTTACAGGAGTTAGCACATCCATGATAAATCAAATCGAGTCTGGAAGATGCCAGCCAAGCTATGCTACTGCAAGAAAAATATTTGAGGTGTTGTGGTCACTTGATAGCCAGTCATCAATGAAGGCAGGCGACATTTGTAGTAAAGAGATTGTAAAACTAAAGACAAATGACACGTTGAACGACGCAATAAAAAAAATGCAAGACATGTCAATTAGTCAGGTTCCTGTTTTTGAAGGAAGTGATGTGGTGGGGGTGGTAACAGAGGACGGCATAGTAAAACATCTCATTGACAACGATGAGACACAAAGAAAGAAGATAAGACTGTCAGAGATAATGGATCCTCGTCCACCCATTGTAGATCATAGCACGCCAGTCAAGACACTGGTATCACTTATACGATACTCAAAATGTGTTCTTGTCTCAAAACACAGCAAGATTGTCGGAATAATTACCGCGTCTGACACGCTAAAAATCATAGAATAAAATAATTTTATTTTTGATGCGAGCAGAGCTCTGTCAATACGCCATGAAGTGATTTGGGATGAATAAAAGTAATCTTTGTTCCTCTAGAGCCAGGTCTTACTTCTCCAAGAAATCGCACTCCAG
>JBOGRA010000153.1:0-2316 GCA_050749325.1 Nitrosotalea sp.
ATATAGTATATGGCCATATAAAGAAAAACAATATTACAGAGATACAGATAGAAGACAATCAGGTACAAAAGCAGCAAGAGATTTTAGAATCTCAGTCAGTTGCTACAACTCCAGTACCTCCGCAAGATGAAAATGTCAAATTTGAAGAGAACAAGTTATACATTGCAAAAATTTTGGCCGGAGCAGGTATGCCATTGGTATTCAGATCAGAACAAAACATGACACTACAGGATGAAATAAAACAAGAAATATCATCTCTTCTGGAAGAGAACAATAGGCTGAAAGAAAATCTCTTACAGGCAGACAGGCCAGTAGTTGAGGAAGATGAATATCTTCTTAAAATAGCCAACTTTTATCATATAATAGGTAACTCTCAAAAAGCAATTGAAATGTATGAGCATATTCTCAAAAGAACCCCTACTAAAATGGTAGTCCTAAATAACAAAGGGGTCGCTTTAGATTCCACGGGAAAATATGAGAGTGCACTAGAATGTTTTAACAAAGCAGTGGAATGCGTACCAGAGAACATTCATGTTTTATCCAACAAGGGAATTGCGTTGTACAAGAGTAAAATGTATCAACAGGCACTTGAGTGTTTTGACGCTGCACTAAAAATCGATGCCAATCACATCAACGCTCTCACATTCAAAGGTCATTCATTATACAGACTTGGAAAAAATAACGAAGCACTTGACTTGTATAATAGAATCATAAGGCTTGATCATGGCAACGCTGAAGCGCTATACAATAAAGCATGTCTATGTTCCATAAAGGGGGACGAATATGGTGCAATCACGTCTCTTGAAAGAGCAATTCGTCTTGACTCTTCATGGAAAAAAACAGCTTTGCATGATAAGGACCTTGGCCGTTTAAAAAACAATTCACGCTTCAAAGGAATTGTAAACTACATACAGAACTAGAATTTTGTAAAAAATATTTCGAGGGTAGAAGACTGGCATTTACAAATATTTTTTGCTATTTTTTCCAGAATCAGAAAAGTCACTGACATGCCTTTGTTTTTCTATAGAGGAATATAGATGCATGATGGTTTCAGGAGATGGATGCAATTTCTCAAGCATTTCACGTTTGACCCCATAGTGCTCTAAAGCTCTCAACATTTCGTCTACCGATACTTTGTCTGAGTTTGACATCGATTAGGATCTTCGAGGACTAGTAATATGACTTGGTGTGAGGATTTTCATAGTACGTACTCAGCTTGTTTGATCAAGCATAAAAAAAATCGATAACTTGTCATCAGATATGCGATGTTTAGATATTGCCTGTTCCCCTATAGATGGATTTGAAATCTTCTGCTATCCTATAAGCAATAGTCTGTAATTTTGTAACCTCAGTCATGTTTGTTTTTCCACGTGCTATCTGTCTCATCATTGTCATACATTTGTGTACTTTATTGTGTTCAGATGATGTATGCTCATCCGACCAAGCCTTAAAGCAATCATCAAAGTCTAGACAAAAATTCAGTATGACTTTTTCCCAGTCTTTATTTGTTGCAGGATAACCTATCGCATCTGCAAGTTCTCGAAACTCATTGCTCTTATCAGCATAAAGCATCCTAAGTGCTTTGTCGGCGTTCTTACGATCATAACCATCAAGAGCGCTGGAGCCTTGCACGTATTCAGGTCCATTACTACTCCTATTTTAATGCATGAGATTCTATGTACATGCTACTATCCAACACACTATCGTTATTTTGAACAAATCTGGAAATTATCGATACATTTGATTCAGGGTTTGGCGTGTTGTCAATTAGTAAAATGAGAGTAGCATGGATTGGTGTGCTGACATTGATTTTGACTGTAGTCATCCTACCCGCATCTGCAGAAGGATCCAACATTTCAGTAAATATCACAGGCGGCAGTGAAGCAGGTCAAAGTTGCGTTTCAGCCAAGAGTTGTTATGATCCTGACATAGTAACCGTGTCACCCAAAACAGTAATCACGTGGACAAACATGGACGATACTGCGCATACCGTGACAAGTGGAACGCCGTCAGAAAACAATACTGGAACAGCGTTTGACAGTAATACAATAGGTCCCGGTGCAACGTATTCTTTCATGTTCATAAGCCCTGGCACGTATGATTATTTTTGTTCAATCCATCCTTGGATGACAGGAGAAGTGATCGTATCCTCTCTTGCAACTAACTCATCAAGCAACAATATCACTACACCAGAATTTGGCCCTTTAGTCATTCTTGTTTTTGTAATCTCTGTTTTTGGGGCAATTTTTCTAACCAGAAATAGATTGACTGTCAGGTTTTGAATGATCTCCAATCCTACAAGTACATCTTTATTCG
>JBOGRA010000154.1:0-2123 GCA_050749325.1 Nitrosotalea sp.
CCCTAATTCTTCCTACCCCATCGAATATGATTTTTTTGTCAAGTATGGTACCATTCTGAACAGGTAGTTGGTAAAGATTGCCTCCAAGCAGCGTAGATAGGATAAGACTGTTTTTAATATCAAGTTTGCCTGCGGAATAATAAGTAATTCCAGCGGGTTCAATGCTTGGATCATAGCAAATCAATGCATCTTGATATTGCGGTGAGCCAGAACACTCTTGGTTAGGCCAACCATAGTTTTGTCCGGGTTTAATTAGGTTTATTTCATCATTTCTTGTTGGCCCTTCCTCTGTCTCATACAAATTTCCCTCATCATCCCAAGCTAGCCCTTGAGGATTCCTATGTCCATAAGAATAAACTGGTGAATTTGGAAATGGGTTGTCCTGCGGGATCGAGCCATCATCATCTAGCCGCAGAATCTTGCCGGCAAGAGACTTTAAATTCTGCGAAGAGTTTTGATCCGTAGCATCTCCTATACCAATGTATAGTTTTTTGTCAGGGCCAAATTTTATCACTCCTCCATCATCAAACTCTGCCCCAGGTATTTTATCCAAGATCACTTTTGCGTCTACCATTTTATCATTGGACTCGGTGATTCTCAATACCTTATTCCAAAGGTTGCCACCTTCCTGATACGTATAATACACATAGATGAAGTGATTTTTCTCAAAATCTGGGTGTAGTGTTATTCCAAGCAGGCCTGCTTCTGTAATATCTGCAACTCGAAGATCGGCTACCGGTTCATTTACGAGTGTACCATTATCAATTACTCTAATTTTTCCTGTTTTTTCCGTAAAGAATATTTTATTATCACCAAAACTCATAGCCCATGGTTTTTGCAAGTTTGTTGCAACAATTTGTACTGCATCTGTTCCAGTAGGGCTTGTGGTTGGTTGTGGAATTACAATCGGATTGGAAGGAGATGCAAGGATAATAATTGAAGCGACAACTGCGGCAGCTATTGCTATAATTCTGATTCTTTTGTCCACAGATCTGGCACCTTTGAAATCCTATTAATTATTTCTAAAAATCAGATAAAGCGTATATATCACCCTGAAACTTCTTTTCAATTAGCGGGGTGGGGAAGCCAGACTTTGGGCTAAGTCATCCCGGCGGGCTCATAATCAATCTGGATGAGAAACCCGCAAGTCAGTAGTTCAAATCTACTCCCCGCTATCCTTAAAAAATTCAGACGGAATTACAAAACCACTCCTTTGAGTTATCAAATTCAATTTTTGTGTTGAATCTAGAAATTCTTTGTAGTGGCCTTGTCAGATGTCTATGAGCTGATGGAATAGGCATATAGAGTTGGCCTTTTATCTTGCGTGGAATTTTCTTGGGTATTTTATTTTGTGATGCTTTACCACATTTTTCACATTTGTAGCCTTGGCCTTTTCCTCTTGATTTCATGTGTTTCATGCATCTAGTACAGAAGGGATTTGCCAGTACCGAGTTTTTTTCAAGTTTGATAACATCTATGAATTCTACATTAAGTATTCTGTCATGGGTTTTTGTGGCTTTTCTTATGCCGCCACCAATTTTTATCAAATCTCCTTTGATTAGACTTGATGCTATGCCTGTAAGGCCTGTGGGTTTATAGACTGCACAGTTTGCCTTTTTACCAGAGTTTGAGATTGCAAACATTACGTGACCACCCATTGTAATTTTAGGCGTTTCAACTACATGACCAACCATATAGCCTGAAGAAAATGGTCTAAGGTTGTTAACATCTAGCTCGTTTTGTAAATGATCACCTGTTCCCTGGTTTGAACGAAAAACCATGTATCCGGAGAACTTTTCCTGTGACTTTACAAGAGATGCACCTCTAACAACAGTCTGCACATCTTCACCACGTACTCCAAAAAAGACCGGATCGGGACCATGCGGAGCTATGAGCGTGCGATTTTTAGAATCATCGTAGTTGTTGAATGTTTTTGGAAAAGTCATTTCTTGCATTTTCTTTACACTATCTTTGAGGATCAACCTCTTCTTTCCAAAATTTGATTTATGTCTATATGAAATCAACTCAAAGGTATAATCACGAAAGTTATAACCGATGGCACCTATTGCGCCTACCAATCCCTGGCCATTTCCCAGATAGAATGTCTCAATGTTATTTTGTAT
>JBOGRA010000155.1:0-2121 GCA_050749325.1 Nitrosotalea sp.
CAATTGCCATGCAATTATGCGCGTTTGCTCAATAATTAAGCATTTTTCTGTACATTTGTATTAAAAATTTGGCATATCCCTATATTTATGGACAACGTACATAATGTAATGTCAACATACGACGCACCTGGTAAAATCCAACAAAGAAAACGCCATGACGAATACCTGCCAATAGCAGTTGCAATAATGGTGGCATGTTGTCTTGTGACCATCTTTGTCATCAACCCAGAAGCTGGTGGGTATGGCGGCGGAGACAACCCTGTCGCATTCTACGAATCAGCAGGTTTGATGTTTGCAGGCGTCCTGATAGGCTACGTAGCACTCGTCTTTAGAGTCAATCCCATGTGGAACTGATTGACAATCTGGAGTGAGTCCTGCTATGACTACATGACAGTATGAGCCGTATAGAAAAACGGGAAAAAGTCGTTGGGCTTTTTCCCCTCTTGGTTTTGACTTGATAAAATACATGTTTTGATTGAGGTAAACCTATTTGCAGTATAACCAAAATCAAACAATACCTAAATTTAATCATCTTCAGATGTTACTAGTATGACATCTGCAGAGCATCAAAAAATGCTAAACACTTTAGCAACAACTTTGGAATCTCAAGGAATTACAATAACACACATTGACATGGCAGAAATGCCAGAGTGCTTTGACGAGAAATACAGGAGCCTTCCAAGACCAAAAGAAAGAGACGGGCAAGTACCTGATTTGGAAGGTATGAAGGGTGCGCTACGACATCTAGGCGAAGTAAAGACTGGCATCAAAGGGGATCAAAATATAGATGCACAGCTAAGGGCGTTTACAGGTAGGGAGATGAACGGCAAGGAGATTCCTCTTCACATAGCAGTGCCAAAGGAGCTCAAAAAAGAACTAGAGAAAAAACTGTACAAGATGGGACTATACGAGAAATGCAAAAAAGGTACAGTCAAGATCTGGTCCTAAAACATGTCGCAGTCAATGAAAGCATCTTTTAGCAAAACTCACAGTTTTGATGTCATAGTTCTAGAAAGTTTTATCGTACCTTTATAAAATCAGTGAAATTATAGCCATCTATCATGCAGATTTCAAGCGAGTTTGATCCAAAGAAGATAGAAGGCGAAGTAAAACAGCAATTGTCAGGTGTAGATTTAGAGAAATTAATTTTCGAGTCCCCAAATAAAACAAAAAAGACTGTCTTCATAGAAGGCCCTCCCACCATGAACGGAGTGCCGCACGCAGGACATCTTCGTGGTCGAATAATGAAGGATCTGTGGTACAGGTACATGACTCTGCGAGGCTACAAGATTGTTTTCAATGCTGGCTGGGACACACAGGGACTTCCAGTTGAGCTGCAGGCAGAAAAAGAGCTTGGCGTCTCAGGAAGCAAGTCGCAGGTAATAGAGTCAGCCGGAATTGAAAAAATTGTTTTAGAATGCAAAAAAATTGTTCACAGGTTCAACGAAATATGGGTCGAGTCAGACAAGTTGCTTGGAATGTCATTTAACCAAAAAAACGCATACTGGACATACAAAGATGAATACATTGAACGAGAATGGAAATATCTAAAGAAAGCTCATGAAAACGGAATTCTTTCTGAAGCCTACAAGGTAGTGGCATACTGCCCAAGTTGTCAGACATCGCTGAGCCATGCCGAAGTAAACCAAGGGTATGATACGGTCCAGGATCCCTCGCTCTATTACAAAGTAAAGATGCAAGATGAAGATCTGTATCTCATTGTTTGGACTACAATGCCGTTTACACTTGTTACTGATACCATGGTTGGAGTAAATCCAGATGAAGACTATGTCCATGCCAAGGTTGGAGATGAGACATGGCTTGTTGGCAAGAGTCGCCTAGAAGAGTTCATGAAGGAGGCACGAGTTGACAATCATACAGTAATCAAGGAAGTAAAGGGTTCCACCCTTGAAGGAAAAAAATACATTCATCCTCTTTTAGATGAAATTCCAGGACTCAAAGAACGCTCCTCTCTTTCCAACTTTCACATTATCATATCAGAAGGTTTTGTAGATGTACAAACAGGAAGCGGTCTTGTTCACTTGTCGCCTGCAAACGGTGAGGAAGACTTTGAGATTGCAACAAAAAGAAAAATACCAATTTTTAACCCAATAAACGACG
>JBOGRA010000156.1:0-2036 GCA_050749325.1 Nitrosotalea sp.
GCTCTGGGATACAGGACACCGTCGGAATTCTGCCGTTTGTGGGAGATGAAGAATAAATGAGAGTACCAGTATGTAAAATCATGTCAAAAGCGTTCTCCAAGACAGGGGTCCACTCCAATAATGATTACAATCAGAGATATATTTAGTAGCCATAATTGAGATTTGACAAATGCCTGGTTCAAGTACGTATAGAGATCGAATATACATTATAAAAGACATAATTTTGATGTTAGTCCAGTATGGAGAATTAAATCAGACAGCTTTGGTTAGCTTTTGTGGTTTAAACCTCAAAAAACACAAACCCATACTTGACGAGCTTGAATCAAATGGCATGATAGCAAGCATGGAAAGGGCGTTAGGAAAAAGAATAGTTACAATTTACAAGCCTACTCAAGAAGGAATAGAATTTAGTAGAACAATTTTAGAGCCATATGAAAAGTTATTTCCTCGCAAAAAGGCTGTAAATGAGAATAAAATTTAATCTTGTTCTAGACCATAGTCTGATGCAATTCTCTTGTCAATTTCATCTTTTTGTTTAAGATATTCTTTGTATCTTTGATCCCATGATTTCAACGTAAGGTATTGCCTGACTCCTGTTACTATCCATACAATTGAAACAGATATGATGACTCCCAATAGAACGCTCAGTATTGCACCAAACTCATGCTCCCTCTCAAGAACAGCATAGAAACGTGGGTGCGTTAAGAGGAAGATTGAGAGGCCTGTTGCAAATGGCGCAAGTATTAATGCAGAGACTGAAACACTGAGAAGTATTCTTCGAATTTCAAGTATTCTTTCAATAAAATTATCCATTAAGTCAAGAACATCAGTTCTAGAAAAATTATGTTCCTTATCATCCATCATGAGGTAGTAACTCCATTCCAAATGATATGTATTTCTTAAAAGACATTTTCAATATAATTACGGATCCACGGTTATAGTGCCTTTCATTTCAGGGTGAAGATTAGAATAGTATGAAAAGGTTCCTGTTTTGTCAGCTAGAAAGTTTATTGTTTGTGCTTGGAAATAGCTCAATTTGTTAGTGTGTACATTAAATTCATCAATGTTGAGGTCCATAGGAGCCCCAGTATCTTTGTCTTCATTTATGAAATGAAGTGAGACCAAAGCGCCCTGAGGAATATGAATTGAAGCGTCAGCAACACCGCCAGATACGGCCTTTTTTGCTTGACGTGTAGATTCTTCTTCATACACATAACCTTGGGTTGGGTCGTGAACTGCTTTAATGTAGATATTGGTTGGAGCGGCAAATACTGGAAACTTTTCGTTAACTGGGGTGGAATTGTTAAGTAAATAATAAATTCCTGCGCCAACGACCGCTACTATAATCGCTATAAAGATTATCATGTCACGTGAAATTGACATAGTTTTTGCCTTGTTTTTTTGCTTCTTTACCACAGGTGTTAACTGACTAGTGCGTATATTTATGTTGAGATTAACAAAGCTTCGTAAAGAATATTATTCTGGTCTGTACTATTTTTTAAATAACCTACTATGAAAAAGTTAGAGATTGCCCTCATTGGAGTAATTGTTGTTCTCTCTGCTACAGTTATTGCACAGTATACTGATGATCGATTTTTTGGGGATTTATCTCAAGCAACAGTGCAAGGACCGGCAGGTCCACCTGGACCCCAAGGTCCACCGGGACCTACAGGACCAGCTGGTAGCACCGGAACTTCACAGGATTCAATTCTAACAGACCTCTTTGAGAAAACCCAAAATTCCGTTGTTCAGATAACTAGCAAGGTGTCTACGGTTGATAACACCTTAATCATAAATGGACAGCCACTTTCAAGTCAATCAACAAGATTAGGGTCTGGTTTTATTTATGATAAAGAAGGACGAATAATAACAAACAACCATGTTGTAGAGGGCTCAGGTACAGTAAATGTCACTTTTGTCGATGGAAATACGTATACCGCCAAAGTTGTAGGAACCGATCCTGGTAACGATGTTGCGGTAATACAGATTATTGATAATTTTTCGGATGAAACATTGGTTCCGCTTGCATTGGGAAA
>JBOGRA010000157.1:0-2031 GCA_050749325.1 Nitrosotalea sp.
TTTTATACTGTGATAGGTCTGTCGGTTGGTCTGAAGGGTCTTAGTGCAACACTCTTTGGCGTTGTAGCTCACATGCTGACTGCCGTAACAATAGGAGCCGTATTCTGCGTATGTTCTGCATTGCACCCAATATTTTATCTCAATAGAACATGGAAGGGCATACTAGGAGGCGGCGTTACAGGCCTTGAGGTATATGCAATCTTTTTCATGCCAATCACATTGTTCATTGTATTACCCGCCATAAACTCCATCTACAGCAATACAAATTTGCCTGGCCTTACAGACGATGATCGTTCTATGCTGACCGCACTGAAGACAAACCTACCTCTAGTAATGTGGGGAGCTATGGGATTCCATATCCTGTATGGTACTATAATGGGTATCTATAGCAGCATACTTTTGTCTGATAAATACAAGATTCAAAAAGGATCTAACTCATCGTCTACAATTCCTAACAAATTATGATTAAAAATTATGTAAGATGTAAATACTGAAAGGAATGGCATGGAATAATTGTTTTGAGGAATTGTCATCTTAATTTGTGTTGACGTATTGATTTTTTGCAGTTTCAATCTAGATATCCAAAATGCATTACTTGCTGATTCCGAGCTGTCTATTGTTATCAGTATGTTTTAGAACATTGGATTGATATGTGATCGTGACATATTTTAGATCTTGTTTGTGATTTTATAATGTAAGCGTGGGCTGATATTGTTAACTCAAACTGTTCCATTCATACTAAAATTCGACTCACTCCCATCACACATGCCCCAATCAACATAAACCATGATATCAGCGCAAAAATTGTTATAGAAGAGATGAGTAATTCCGAATCATGTGTTACAACTGCCTCGTATGTTGTAGCCAAAAGTATTCCAAGCGAGGCAAATGCTAGAGTCCAGTTATTTATTTTTTGCATTTGAATTTCAAACCACGCGATATATTTCTTGGAGAGAAAGTCTACGAAAAACCGATACATAGTTTGAAACCGGAAAACAATTTACAACAACAGAGACAATAAGAAACACTTTACTGATACCTACGAGATCCCTTCTCACTACAAATCATCATTTTATTTGCTATTTATTGGCTGATGAACAAAGTTAATCTTCTTTTATTAGTAAAGAGTTGCAAGTCTCTTGACGTAACAGATTTTGATGACTTGTCTTAAAAAGATCTTTTATTGATTTCGTTATCCTACCGTCTGCGTTATCTTCTTCAATATCTCGTTTTCCACATGTACTGTCCAGAGCATCTCAGGAATGTCAACTGCTAGAAATAGCACAGACAAGAGTAGTGCCTCTGCTGCTGCAACCGCAATATTTTGTATCCATTTCCCTATTCCAACATGTATGGCAAAGTTGTTTGGATCCCCACTAATCATTATAGTAAATGCCCTGTCTGCAGTAATGATATCTCTGAGAATACCTGCTTTCTTTGCCTGAATAATTACCCCTGCTGGAGAACTGGACGTCATCTGTGTTTTGTATCCATCTCCTTCCAACATTGTTACTATTTGTTGCCCTAGCTGATTCAAATCCTTGTTCTTGTTTTGAAATCTGACAATTTTTTCAGAGACCATGTGAAACAAGAAAACAAGGTTTGTTCTAATAATTAAACCGTGTTTTGATTCTCATCTGTCTTGGGTACAAATTTACGAGATCTGGTCGTCAATCAAGACATTTTATGATTGAGACAACAAGACCGAAAATCATTCTCTTCTCAAAGCTACCATGGGGAAAAGTTTTGATGCCTTCCATGCTGGAAATATGCCAGTTGCGATACTGAGTAAAACCGAAAGCACCCATACTTTCAAAAGATCTCTTGCAGTAATTTCTTTGCAAATTTAATTTGGATAAGACAGGAAATTTCCTAATACCTAACTCCCGTTAGGTCTGTTTTACAAAAAGGAAAAGGGGGAAAGTTAGTTGTTTTTTGGTTTACTAGTCTACTGTACTGTTATAGTTGTACTCAATGGTGGCGACAGTGCGTTTGGATTGTCAATAGATTGCCATACAAAGATTTGAGCAG
>JBOGRA010000158.1:0-1828 GCA_050749325.1 Nitrosotalea sp.
GATTCTTTTTGTACTTTTGTATTCCGTCAGCAACTATTACGACAAACTTTCCACCAAAACCGCCAGAGTTTGCCATCTGCATTACAGCATACAGTGCAAGTGCGCTACTTTCGCCCATGTCATGACCTTTGTCTACAAAAAACTTTAGCAGACGCTTTGCCTGTTCAAAATCTACTTCATGTTGCCCGGCATAACGCTCGGGCTCGTAAAACTTCAAGCCAGCAGCCTTGGCCTTTGTCCTAATTCCTGCAACATCTTGATCACCTTGTGGGAATACTACATGTAATGATTTTTTCCCATATTTTTCAGACAAGTATCTGCTCAGGCCGCCAGATGTGCCGCCTGTACCAAATGTACAGACAATTCCAAAGTCTGCAAGTGATTTTTCTTTTTCATGTAACTGCTGGTCTATCTCTTTTGCGGTAACAGTTCTGTGTACATAAATGTTCAGTTCGTTGTCATACTGCTCTGGGCAGAAACAACCGTAGATCTTTGCAAGAAGTTTTGCCAAGTTTATGATGTCCTGTCTAGCTAAAACCGATTGTATCTCAGATGTTGCGTTATCAAAAATGGCAGTATCAAATCCAAGATCAGATAATTGTGAGCGAATATTTGCAGCAGTTGCTTTTGCAGCCAAAATATTTGGATTGTCCTTCATTCCAGGAGCAGGACAGACATCCATGTCAAGATCTATGATGCGTGTTTTCTCGTTTTTCAACTCCTCAAAGACTCCTTCCTGCAGCTTTCTTGAGACAAGGGTAACTACCTCCAGTCCAAGTTTAGATAACTGTCCAAGGGCTATGCCAAAGTTGCCTGAGGTAGCTTCGATTATTTTCTGTCCATTTCTAATCTTGCCTGTAACTATACCATCATGGATTATGTGTACTGCAGGCCTTACTTTAATCGAGCCTGCTAGCAAGCTAGAATCGAACTTGCCGAAAACTTGCAGATCTTTATCATCAAGATTTAGATTAAATTCTTTTTTTGCGCACTCTTTCAAATCTCCAGTAATATCAATCAGCGGTGTTGCATTGACAACCTTTTCTCCGTCTGGCTTTTCTAGGTGAGGAACCTTGCTCCATATCTCTTGCTCAAACTTTTCAAGCAGAACGCTGTCAATGTTATTTCCTTTATTTGCTTCTTGCAATATACTCCCAGTGGTACCATGTGCTATAGGTCATATAAAATATGGCACAGGCTTGCAATTGTTCTGGACTAGATTAACTGACATTGGCAAATTTAAGCAAGAACAGTCATTATCATACATGGATGCAAAAATGCAAGACTTGATAAAAAAAGGGATCCAGTAGGCGATCCTAATGCTACTCACTGCTCAGAGAAATGCCTTTTTGAAAGCATATCTAAAAGTAAAAAATTCGTGTAGTGATGTCTGACCTATGAGTGTTTGATTTCTTGTTTTGTAGATTCTCTATTCTTAAGACCAATGCTTGTCAGGTCGTGATAAGAGTAAAACAAGAAGTTGAAACTAATTCTCATATCGTGGATTTGAATATGTTTGTTAATTCTGAAAATAATAACATTGATCAAACTAGAAAATGTATAGTAATTTTCTCATCGCACACGGGTGACTTGTGAATATAGATATACCGGAACTATATTGATAGGACTTTTATCATATAATCACGTTATATTATACAGGTAGCACAATAGGCGACAACACCGAACCCAAAAGTGAGGGGCGGTGGATTGACAATCAATGGACTGTCACGTCCTATTTCTGCTATCTGAACAAACCGTCCGACCGGCAAAGGTGAAGATACGGTTGTCTAATTAGGAGTTCAGGCGAAGGCTTGATCTGCTGGCCAGT
>JBOGRA010000159.1:0-1799 GCA_050749325.1 Nitrosotalea sp.
GATTAGGCATGAGTTGAGCCGACCAAATCCTAATGAATTCATCATAGGAACAACCCCCCCATTTGCTTTTTTATCTTAAAAGGCAAATCCAGAAAAAGAACTAAATGGAAAGAGATCACGAAACAATCAATGAAACTTTCAATATTGTCACATTGCACTATAGATGAGATATCAAGAAATGGGCAAGTAGTAGAAATCCCTGGAGGACCTGCTACCTATTGTGGAATTACCGCAAAAAACATGAAATTTGGTGTGGAACTGCAAACTAAAGTTGGACCTGATTTCAAATTCAAGCACGATCTTGAGGCCAAGGGTCTATTCCTTCCACAAAATGCATCTTCGAATAACCCAACTACTCGTTTTTCATTGAATGTTCTTGGCGCAGAACGAGAGTTATATCTCAAGGCAAAATGTGATCAAATAGAATTTACCACTTCTGACGCAGACGGTTTCATTGTAAGTCCTGTCTTTGACGAAGTGTCAGAGGAAACACTTGATCAAGTAAGGGATAATTCTGATTTTTTTCTATTTGATCCGCAAGGATTCTTGCGTCGTGTTGATGACAATGGCAAGATATATCTTGAAAAAACATTGCTTGACATCTCAAAAATAACAGCAATAAAAACAGACCCAGATGAGGCTTTCTATCTTACAGGTTTGAAGGAAAAGGAAGCAATGCTTGCATTGCAAAAGAAAGGAGTGAAACATGTTCTTTACACCGACAAACAAGACATAACAATGCTAGTCAAAGACAGGTTGTATAATTTGCGCATTCCGAATATGGAGATTGGTGACACAACTGGGGTGGGAGACATATTCTGTGCTGCATTCGCATGTTCATATCTAAAAGAAAAAGATGATCTATGGGCTATTTGTTTTGCAGTTGGAGCGGCTCAAGCAGCATTAGAGACAAAAGCCACAGGCATATCAAAAATACCAAATTCAGGTAGCATTCAACAAAATGCGGCGTATCTGTATAATCTAGTCAAGTTCTCACAAGTTTAGGCTTTTATTGTGCAAGGGTTCAGTCTTTGATGTGAAAGTGGCCATTTTCAGTCAAGACCAAGACCCAACTATAAAGTCGGTTAAACAATCACTTGAAAATCATGGAATTGAATCCAGTATTCTTACCAACAAAACCTTTGGAAAAGAGATTGACTATGTGATTGTAACAGGAGGAGACCGCGGAGTTAGATCATACTTTCACCGTTTCATCAATAGTGTGATACCTGTCTTAGGAATTAATGAATTTGAATCAAGTGGTTATCTGGCTCAGACTGATCTTAAGGAATTTCCAATTTATCTCAATAGGCTAAAAAAAGGCGATTTTACGATAGAGCGTCTGACTAGGGTGGGAATTAAAATCGATGGCAAAAGTGTCTATCCTGCATTAAATGACGTGGCAATTTTTTCTTCAAAAAGTGCAACTTTAATGGAACATGTTTTGCGTGTAAACGGGGAGGAATTCTGGCATGATAGCAGTGATGGCTTGATTGTGTCTACTCCTATTGGCTCATCTGCATATTCAATGTCTGCAGGTGGGCCTGCAGTATACCAAGGTTCTAAAGTGTTCTGTATAGTGTCAGTAAATTCTCTTGATATAACAAGACGCCCATTGATAGTGCCCGAAGACAGTTTCATCGAGATTGATGATATATCATCTAGCCTGAGATGTGAGGTTGTGATGGATGGAAAAGATAGATTCAAAGTTGATAAGACTGTAGAGTGTACTAATTTCTCACAATCAGCTAACGTTATTCGTATGAAAAAGGACTCGACAACAGTTTCTGCTTTGGCAA
>JBOGRA010000160.1:0-1721 GCA_050749325.1 Nitrosotalea sp.
GTATCTCTCCAGCACCACGTCTTTCTACCTCTTTTGCCCACTCTATTGCATCAAGACCTGTGGGAGTTTTGCCTCCATAAATGTAGACTTCAAACCAGAATTTTTTAGAATCTAGAGTAAAGATGTGCTTGCCATCTTTGATACCATAGTTATGTTTTACATCCATTGCGACAACAACACACTGTTTTCCGAAAATCTCCATTAGTTTAGTGATTATGTCTGGATTCTTTACAGCACCTGTGTTAATTGCAACCTTATCAGCACCACTAAGAAGAATATCTCTTGCATCTTGAAGTGTCTTTACTCCGCCTCCCACTGTGAATGGGATGTCTATTACCTGTGCTACCTTTTTAACAAGACTTTTGATGGTTTCTCGTTGTTGTTCTGAAGCAGTGATATCAAGAAATACTAGCTCATCTGCTCCTTCGTTGCTATATTTTTCTGCTAGTAGAACTGGATCTCCCGCATCTTGTATTGATTTAAAGTGCATGCCCTTGACAACTCTACCGTTATCCACATCTAAACAAGGTATGACTCTCTTAGTCAGAGTCATGCTATTGCCTTAACCTCTTCAACTGTTATTTTTTTATCATATAATGCCTTACCAAGTATGACACCTGTAGCACCAACTTTTTTTACATCTGATATATCTTTCAAATTGGATATTCCACCACTTGCTATTACTCTTGTTCCTTCTATATTACATGCCTTTCTTAGAGAATCAAGGTCTGGACCTTCGAGAGTACCATCTCGGTCAACGCTTGTAATGAGAAATTTTGAAAAACCTAGGTTCACAAATTCTTCAATTCCCGGTATGAGATCCACTCCAGTGTTTTCCTTCCAACCGCCTACTACTATCTTTCCATTTAACTGATCAGCTGATATCACTATTCTATCTCTCCCGAATTTTTTTGATATTCTTTGTAACATATCTCTATTTTTGAATGCAATTGTTCCAAGTACTACTTTTGGTGCAAAATCTAATACACTTTCTATTGTCTCTTCCGTACGCAAGCCTCCTGCGACTTCTACCGGTATTGAGACTTCACCCACAGCTCTCTTTATTGTTTTCAAATTGGAACCAATTCCCAACGTTGCATCAAGATCTACAACATGCAGCATATCTGCTCCCGCGGCTTCCCACCGCTTGGCAGTTTCTATTGGATCATTGCTATAGACGATTTTATTTTTTGGATCTCCTTTTACCAAACGAACTACCTTATTTTCCATAATGTCAATTGCTGGTATGACTTTCACTTTTTGCACGTCCGCAAAAAGTTTTTAATCATGTGAGCACCAATTTTGCCAGACTTTTCTGGGTGAAACTGGGTCCCAAAGAGATTTCCGTTCTCTATAACTGCAGGCACATTGATTCCATAGTCAGAATCAGCTTTTACAATATCTTCATTTTTTGGTTTGACCCTGTATGAGTGAACAAAATAAACCCAAGACCCTTCCTTTACCCCTTCTAAAAGTACGCTTGGTTTCTTTACCTGCAAGTCATTCCATCCCATGTGTGGAATTTTGAACTTGTTTGGAAGTATGATAACCTCTCCTTCAAGAACTCCCAATCCATTTAGTTTGCCTTCCTCACTTCTCTCAAAGAACATTTCCATTCCAAGACATATTCCAAGAACTGGAATTTGGCTCTTGGTAAGATCCTGAAAGGCAACTTTGGATGCGTTAAGGCTTTTGATTGCAGGATCAAAGTTTCCTACACC
>JBOGRA010000161.1:0-1607 GCA_050749325.1 Nitrosotalea sp.
TCTTTAGTACGTCTCTGCCAGTTGGCTCGCACCATATTTATGCATCATATTCAGGTGCTCCAGACTTTAATGCCAGCATTTCAGGTGAGATTACAGTAACTGTATTGTCAGGTTGAAATAGAAATTGAACATTTGAGGTTTAGGTTAAACTTCAAAATTCTTGTCTGTAATGTTACGTTGTGGTATAATTACATAAATTGATCGTGATTGCTCAATTTACTAGTTTGGACAATAAAGGGAGAACGTTCATTTATGAAATTGGGAACGCCAGATGGTTTCTACCTTCTCTGTTCATATCAAGTGTAATGCTGCTATTTCTAAGAAAATCAATTCATGTATTGATTCAACCTGGAAGGGTCGAAGATGTTGACATTCTTTTACAACAGGCAATACAATATTCATGGGATAGTTTTTTTGCTACCTATAACTACTACTTCCATTTTATTCCAAGACTGGTAACGATTGTTTCTTTATCTGTATTAGGTATTGCAAACGCCCCGCTTGGGATGAATCTAGATGCAATCATCATTGCAGCATTATGTGCGGTATTTTTTGCTACTAGGCAATTCAGATTCATAATTAGGAATGATTTGCTAAGAGCACTTTGCTCCTTATTCATTGTAATAGTTCCAGGCGTTGGTGATATCTATTCGAATATTTCTGCCATCCAATGGTTCTTGAACATATTCCTGATGCTTTTTGTAACATTATTGTTATTCAACTATAGCGAGTACGAAAAAAAATCAAGGAAAAAGAAATATCTCTATGCCTTTTTCTGCTCCATGTCATTTCTATCATCGGCCTTTTCAGTCATCTTTCTTCCAGTATTGATCTATGTGATAATACGTGAATTTAGGAGAAACAAAAAGAAAATTTTTACAATATCAAGCTATGTAATATCAACAATTCTACTGCTTGTTCAAACATTAACCATTTACTTTACCTATTCGCAACAATTCAAGTCGCCGGTGCTTGATGTTACAAACGACGTTATCACGTCATCCGTAAATGGATTTACTATAATTGCAACTAGGATTTTCTATCATGATAACAACACTGTTTTCCAACATTTTGGAGAGTGGATGTATCTCATACCTCTTGCCATAATTGCATTTGTTATATTGAATTCTATCAAAATGAAAACAAAATTAGAAATATACACTCTGGTATTGGCAACTGAAACCCTGTTTTGGTCATCTATACTTCGTCGTAGCATGCTGGATTGGACATGTCTTTGTGGCGGGATGGGAGATGATGCGAGATTTTTTTTCTTTACAGCTGTATTTTTATTTATATTAATTGTCAGACAACTAGATAAAATAAAGTCCCTAATTTTCAAATTTATTTTTCTATCTCTCATAGTGGTTATGATTTTAAATACTGCACCAGGATTTTTTATCCAGTCTTCTGCAGACGAGAACTGGAAATATGTAACAAAATTATATGATCCCACCGGGATGTACAAATGTTATGTTGGAGAAGTGCCTCATGGGTGGGCACTTACAATTCCCTGTTCAATTCCAGCATCAACTAACATGACTATATCGTCAAGTACTGTATCCACAGGATCAGGTCCATCAATAACATTTACACCCCCAGTCCAGCCA